>JACRON010000009.1 GCA_016214425.1 Nitrospirota bacterium | reverse complement strand
GCTGTCAGGCTCTAATGGCTCATAAATCGTCCTGCTCATCATGCCGGCAGCCTTTAAGATATATGCCATTGGCCACCCGCGCTTAACAACCTGTGTTGCAATAAAGTTTTCTATTATGCCGATGCCTCTGTTCTTTGCAATCTGCGCCTTTGCTGACAGCATTATATCATCAACCTTAACAGAAGAAGGGCAACCTGCCACACATCCCTTGCAGTCAATGCATGTGGAGATACGGTTGTCAAAGCCGCTGGTAAGCTCAAGCCTGTTTTCAATCACTGCCTTTGCAAGGCTGACTCTTCCCCTTGCTGCCATTGATTCATCAAGAAGTTCTTTAAAGGTTGGGCATACAGCCCTGCATGCGCCGCACTTGATGCAGCGGGAGATTTCATTTGAATAATCTTGCAGGATTGTGTAAGTCATTGTGAAGATTTATTTCTGAGGTTCAATAATTACTTTAATAGATTCCTTTGCCTCAGCAACAAGCTGAAAGCCCTTGCCTGTCTCTGCAAGGCCAAGGCGGTGTGTTATCATATCCTTTACATCTATCCTCTTTGCGGAAAGAAGCTCTATTGCCTGCAGAAGATCCTGCGGCGCCCCTGCATAGGATGTGGTGATCTTTATATTATTTTGATATATATCCCAGAGCGGAAGCTCAACATTGGAAGCAGGGTCAAGCACTGCAAAGAGCAGGACTGTCCCGCCTTTATCAACTGTCTTAAAGCTCTGGAGGATTGCAGGCTTCGCTCCTGTGCAAAGGATAACCATGTCAGCAAGGAAACCTGAATTATGCTTTCTTATAATATTAGGCACATCATCATCTGCCTTTAGCGCAATATCAGCGCCGAATCTCTTTGCAGAATTTATCCTGTAGTCATTAACATCTACGGCTGCGATAAACCCAGCGCCCAGCGCCATTGCAGATATTATCTGCAAAAGCCCTGATATCCCGCTTCCAATAACAAGTATGCTCTGGCCCGGCTCAAAGCCTGAAAGCCTTAAGCCGCGCAGCACGCATGCAAGGGGCTCAACAAATGTCCCCTCCTCGTATGAAAGATTATCAGGCAGGAGAAATGTCCCCCTGTCTACATTTATTGTTGGAATTTTTAAATATTCTGAAAAACCGCCTGGGATAAAATTTGTTTTTCTTAGAGTATCGCATACAGAGTGGCGCCCCTTGAGGCAGTATCTGCATTTATTGCATGGCACATGGTGGGTGACCACAATCCTGTCGCCCTTCTTAAATCTTTCTACACCATCTCCAACTTCAACAACCTCGCCAGCCACCTCATGGCCGAGAACCAAAGGCGCCTTTTTTATGCGGTACCACTCCATCACATCAGAGCCGCAGATACCGCTTGCCATGACCTTCATAAGAAGCTCGCCACGGCCAATCTTCGGCATTGGCCGCTCCTCAAGCCGAACATCGTTATTGTTGTAATAGACTGCAGTGCGCATAAAAAAGCTCTCCTATATTATCAATACTTGTTAGCAATAGAGTTTCATTGTTTTAATAAATTCTTTATTTCAGATCCTGACATAACACCCTTCAGATAATTAGCAAAATTCATAAGCAATGTTTTTTCTGGCGAATCAGATTTACTGTTGAGAACATCATAGAACTCCGTAAAGTCCCAAGCACGCAAATGATTTTTATTGATTGAAACATCTTGTTTTTCTATGAAGTCCGAAATTTTATTTTTGAGGTCAGTAGATTTATTTTCAAGATAAAATTTAAACGCTTCAAGATATGTTAACAGGGGAGTTGATTTAAAGAACTCCGATTTGTCTCTTACTATATTGTCATAGTTTTCAATTTGTCCAGCCACTAAGTAAAGCTCGGCTAAATTCTGGATAGCAGATATATCCATTGGTTCAATTGTTAAAATCTTTTTATAAGTTTCTATTGCTTCGACATAATTTCTAAGTTGAGCCAGAGAAAAAGCTCGAAACATTAATAACTCTATATCGTCTTTAGCCATTTCAAGTCCAATGGCAATATAGTCCAATGCTCTCTGGTAACCTTTTTGGCGATAGTAAGAACCTATCTTTTCCTTTATCTCAAGGAGTTTAATTTTTTGGTTTTGTTCTTGATTAAGGGTGTCAATGGATGAGATTTGATTTTGAACTTTCTCTTGTGATTTTGTTAATTCTTTGAGTTTTACTTCAAAGTCAATTTTTAACTCTTTTATTTTAGCTAATTCGGAATCATATTCTTTTTTCAGTCCAAATATACTTTTAAATCCTACATAACCGAGAATGGCAAAGAAAGCTAATACGATTGATATTATAATTTGAACAGTCGTATAGTTAGATGAGTAAGTTTCTTTTAACAGATCTTTTTCAATTCTGTAATTGAGTTGGTCTCTTCGTATTTCTTTTATGTCGTCTTGAATTTTCTCAAGGATTTGTTTATCGTTATTGACAATAGTTACATTATCTTTGGAGTAGCAAGGATTTACATTGAGGAAAAGTAGTAATAATATCAGTATCATCTGTTTCATAAATTTTGTCTCAATACTTTGCAAAAACATGTTTTCAACAGCCTATTTCATCCTTCTTTATTCCTCTCTGGAGGGGGTATGGGGAGGATTACAGATTATTTGGCCGCCATAATACGGCTATTTCTTCAACTGTTTCTTTATCTTTTCTTTTTTACAGAACGATACTCTTTCCCCCTATGCTCAATTTCATAAATTTTTATATGCCTGTTTTTGTCGTAAACCCAATATAAGACTCTGTAATCTCCAACCCTCATCCTGCATAAACCCTTCAAATCATCAGGCAGCGAGGTCAGAGGATGGTGTATTACCGTATCGGCATTCTCTGCAAGCCAGTCAATCTTGTCCGCAATCCTCAATTGAACAGGCTTATCAAGCCTCTCAAATGATTCCTCTGCATCTGGCAAGAAGGTTACTTTATACATAAGGCTTTCTTGAGCAAGTTCCAGTCCTTACCTTTGCCTTGAAAGTCGTCCTGCCTTGTCTTCCGCATTTTTTTTATGAAAGATGGGTTCTGCGATAAGAGCCAATCTTCCAAGTCCTCTTTTGTGTCAGCAGTTTCAAAAACGCTGAGTGGAAAGGCTACAATCTCCTTCTTTCTTTTTGCTGATAACATGCTGTCCTC
>JACRON010000008.1 GCA_016214425.1 Nitrospirota bacterium | reverse complement strand
ACACGCTGTTGAACTCATTTTGCCACAATCTCTGTCCCAACGCCTTTATCTGTGAATATCTCCAGCAGAAGCGCATGGGGAACCCTGCCGTCAATGATGTGGGTCTTTTTTACGCTGCCCTTTAATGCAGTAAAGCAAGAGGCAACCTTTGGGAGCATGCCGCTTTTAATTATCTTTTTCTTTATCAGGGACTCTACCTCTTTTTTTGAAAGGGTCGGTATAAGCCTTCCCTTCTTATTTAGTATGCCTTTTACATCTGTAAGCAAAAGCAGCTTCTCTGCCTTTAATGCGCCTGCGATAGCGCCTGCTGCTGAATCTGCATTTATATTATAGGTCTGGCTGTCATCGCCAATACCCATTGGCGCAATAACAGGTATAAAGCCCTGCTCCATGACAGAGAGGATAATGCTGGCGTCAACAGACTTCACCTCACCAACAAGGCCGAGATCAGCGCCCTTTAGCCTAATCTTCCTTGCTGTAATCATGCCCCCATCTTTACCTGTCAGGCCAACAGCCCTGCCGCCATGCTTATTAATAAAGGAGACGATCTCTTTATTTATCTTTCCTCCAAGAACCATCTCCACAATATCCATTGTCTCTTTATCTGTAACACGTTGGCCATGGACAAAAACAGGCTTTTTGCCGAGCCTCTCCATGGTCTTTCCAATCTGCGGGCCTCCGCCATGAACAATAACAGGATTGATGCCCACATATTTCATTAATATCACATCAAGAGCAAACTTCTCCTTCAAATCTTCGTCTGTCATGGCGCTGCCGCCATATTTTATGACAATGGTCTTGCCGGAGAATTTTTTGATATACGGCAGGGCTTCTATTAAAATACCCGCTTTTTCAATAAGTTTCTGCATATTATCTCTAAAATAAATTCTAATTTCTAAATCCTAAACAAATCCAAATGACCAAAATACAAAATTGTTTTTACAAAAAAGCAATATATTAAGTCTATCAGGCTGGGATAGTCTTTGGCAGGTTTTAATTATGGTGCCGAAGGTGGGACTCGAACCCACATGGGTTTCCCCACACGCCCCTCAAACGTGCGTGTCTACCAATTCCACCACTTCGGCACATCGGTGTTATAATAACCAACAGCGCCCTTTCTTGTCAACAGATTTTTGCGGTGTGTTAAGCCTTTATAGGCTGCTGAAAAAGTCATCAACAGCCTTGATTACACAGATTAGAGAAAATGATTACACAGATATTTCAAGGAGTTTTAATCTGTGTGATCTGATCTTTTATCTGTGTAATCAGAGATTGTTAAGTTTTTCAACAATCTCTTAATCAGCCATCTGGAATATATATCCGTTTCCCTCATGCTGTATTGTCGCAACAACAATCTTTGGCGAGGCAAGGGCATTCAAAACAGCCTCCTTAAACCTCTCGGAAAGGGTCTCCATCTTGCCAATCTCATCAATAATAATCACATCTTTTTCTTTATCAGCAATTGCTGACTCAATAGAGGAAACGCCGATCTCTTCCAATGCCTTCACATCAACGCCATATTTGCCAACCTTGTGGGGGCTGTCAAGCTTCGTATCTGCAAGCACACCTTCTTTGCCGTCAAAGGAAAATATCTTAAAGCCGCTTCTGAAAAAACCCTCTTTTGTTTCATGCGTATAAAACCCGCCGGGCCTTAAGCGGAGCTGTGATATTATTTCTGTTGCTAATTTCAGAACAAGCGTTGTCTTTCCAACCCCTGGCCTTCCGCTAAGAAGTATGTTTACCTTTTTTATCTCTTGCGGCGGCTTTAAAGATACATCCCTTACAAAGTCAATGCAGTGAAGGACTTCGCCTCCGCTGAATTTTTTGCTGCAGTTCCCGCGCCATGCACAGATAATGCACAACTGTTTTTCATCAACAGCCATTTCATTAATCTCCTTTCATATCCTTCATCTTTTCTATAGAATATCCAGATGTAGTAACATATACGCCGTAAATATCATTATCAGACGGAAATGCATAAACACTGTTTCCATAAACCGCCTTTACAAAGGGAAAACTGCTGCTGTTCTCATATAAATATAGCCATATAGCATCGGTCCCTCCATTGATATCATAGGCAGTGTGAGCTTTTATATTCTCATCTGCTGCCTTTAAGTATCTGCCGTGTATTCTTGTTGTCTTATATCCTGTGTGTATGCCAATAAAATTCAGCCAGTCCTCAAATTTTAATATATCCCCTCCGATTGCCCACTGGTCTCCCTTTATCTTGTATATCTTGTCTTCGGCCTTTATACCTTTTTCAACAGGCGTAAATCTGAGAAATATGTCATAATCCAACCCCTTTGTCTTCCTTGCATCTATAATCCCCACCATCTCTTTATGCGTGAATGCCTTGTATGCCTGAAGGTGCATTGCTGCCATCAGCATAGCAGAGCCTGTTGTAATAAAGAGCAGAGAGATGAGCAGAATAAAAATCTTCTGGATTAAGCCAATGCCCTGACCCCCGCTCCTCCTTGCAGTAATGCAATTTATAAAAAGCAGAAGGATTATTAAAAATCCAACAGCAATTATAATAACAGAAATTATTGCCAATCTGCCAGAGAAAAGATTGAAGCTGATGTTCAATCCTGAAAAGATATCTGCCATCTACTCCTCTTCAGCAAGCTTTTCTAAGTCCTCATCCCTTCCAATCATTATAAGGAGATCTCCTTCGCCGAATCTATAATCAGGCTCAGGTATATCAACTGTGCCATCTGACTTTTTTACTGCCAGAAGATTTACATTAAATTTTGTTCTCAGATTTAGACCTTTTAACATCTTATTAATAAATTCTGCCGGACATTTCACCTGTGCAAGACCATAGCCCTCTTTCAATTCAATATGGTCAATCAGCCTCGGCATTACAAGGCCTGCAGCAACGCGGTAGCCCATTTCATCCTCAGGATACACAACCTTTGTTGCGCCTACAAGCCTGAGTATTTCGCCGTGAAGCTCGCTTACTGCCCTTGCTATAATCTCTCTTACACCAACCTTTCTCAATAATGCAGTAACGAGTATGCTCGCCTCAACATTTGCTGCGCCAATCCCTACAATCGCCACATCCACCTTATCCACGCCTATTGCCTTATAAACCTCTTCTGTGTTTGATGTAATCTGAATGGCATGGCTAACAAAATCCCTTACAGCGTCAATTTTGTCCTTTTCAGTGTCAATTGCCAGTATATCGCATCCCTTTTCTGCCAATGTTCTTGCAACCTTTAATCCGAATCTGCCGAGACCAAGAACTGCAAACTGTTTCATATAGCCCCCCTGTCGCTTCGCTTCATTGTAAAATGAAAATTGAAAATTTGAAATTGTAAATTGAAACCAGATTTGATTTTTCTTTTATTTTGCGTTTTTCATTTTGAAATCTTCAATTTACAATTCAACATTCGTAGAATGTTGTCTACCCTATCATCACCCTTTCCTCTGGATAATAATAATACCTTTTAACAACCTTTTGCCCAACTAAAAGCGCTAATGTCAGAGGACCTATCCTCCCCATGTACATCATAAGGGCAATCAATAGTTTTCCTGTATCTGACAGATGAGGCGTAATGCCTGTGCTAAGACCGACTGTGCCAAAGGCAGATACCACCTCAAACAATATATTTATAAACGGCGACTTCTCTGTAATAAACAAGAGAAAGACAACAACAGCAACAGCAGCCTGTGCTATAAATAACAGGGCAAAAGACTTCTGCACCGCATCCCGCGGAATGCTTCGCTCAAAGAGTTCCGGCACATCCTTTCCTGAAAGCCATGACCGCGCAGCAGAAAAGAGGATTGCTGCAGTAGTAGTCTTGATGCCGCCGCCTGTGCTGCCGGGAGATGCGCCGATAAACATCAGGATTACCATAACAAACAGGCTGCCATTTGAAAGAGCTTCCATGTTAATTGTATTAAAGCCGGCTGTCCGTGTTGTAACAGACTGGAAATAGGATGCAAGTATCTTTTCATGCCATGGAAGATTCTGTAATTGCCCTTTAAACTCTGAAACAAATATCATTACTGCGCCAACAATAATCAGGAACAGCGACACATTAACGTGGTTATAACAAGATTTACAACAATATCGCCCTTGTATCCTTCAAGGTTGTTTGAGAACAACGAGAAGCCTGCATTGCAAAAGGCAGAGACTGAATGAAACAGAGCATTATATGCTGACCATGATATCCCCTTGCCCTCTGCATAGAATCTAAGAAAGAGTATAAATGCGCCTGTCAGCTCTATTGCAATCGTAAGATTAAATATCCTTTTAATCAGATCCATAATCTCGCCCATGCCTGTAAAGTCAAGCACATCCTGCATAACCATCCTGTCCCTTATTCCAAAGCCCCTGCCGAATATGGTTGCAAAAAAGGCAGAGAAGGTCATTATGCCAAGTCCGCCGAGCTGGATAAAAATTAATATTATTATCTGGCCAAAGGCTGTAAAATATGCGCCTGTATCAACAACTGTAAGGCCTGTAACAGCAGTTGCAGATGTAATTGTGAATAGGGCGTCTATAAATCTTATGCCCTTGCCGCCTGAAGTTGCTGCGGGAAGCATTAGCAATATTGTACCCACCAGTATGGCTGCAATATATGAATATGCCAGTGTCTGCGCAGGCTTTATATTAAGGTTTACAAAGAATCCTTTTACTGTCCTTCGCTCAAGAAGAAATTTGAACACAAGATACAACCTTGAAAAAAGGATATATATCTTTGTCATAAGGAGGATGTCCAGCAGAGGCGGGAATTCCGGGAAGAAGAATAATTCAATAAAGAGGCTTACAAGATAGAAAAGGAGAAATCCCATCCATGCCCAATCAGGCCAGTGTCTTCTGATAAAAAGGAGCTTTTCTGTGGCTATGAAAAATTTGAGTGTATTCTCAAGGATAAAAGAGAAGAGGACAAAGAGGTCAAAATAGAATATTAGATTCTTAATCCTCTGGGGGACAATAAAGCCATATTCTATAATCAGGGATGACAGTATGGCAAGCGTCACAAGGAACATAAAACTGTTCATCCCTATTATATATTTTTTATATTTTTCGTTGTAATTGACACCCATAGGCTTTACTAACACAATTGGTTTTTTACACTTACCCTCCACCCTCCCCATTATCCCCTCCAAAAATATTTTCCCTCTCCCCTTGCGGGAGAGGGTTAGGGTGAGGGGTATTTATAAAACACACAAACAAAAATAGGGACAACTTTATGTTGCCCCTTTTTTAAACTAATGATTAAAATAAATATTACTTACTATCATGCCCATTTCCGCCAGCCTGCTTCTGCTGGAGCATATAGTGGTGCGTCTGGTGCATGAATGCCTCAAGCCTTGTTGTGCTGTTTGTATCCTTCTGTCCGTCATAGGCCATGTTCAGGCATGGAACATTGTTATACTCC
>JACRON010000007.1 GCA_016214425.1 Nitrospirota bacterium | reverse complement strand
TTTCCTGTATCTGGCCTATCTCAATGCCATACAGCTCATTCTCAAATCTGAATGTACAGTACTGGGTATAAGGCTCTGCAGCATCCTCAACTGCTATATTTTCCTTTAACTCCTCTGCTTCAGGCATTTAGCTTTGCTCCATTGTAAAATAAAAATTGTAAATTTTAAATTGTAAATTAATTAAACATAAAATATTTTTTGAGTTACTATTTCATAATTTAAAATTTCCAATCTTCAATTTTACAATTTCTTTTTTAAAGGCTTTTCTTTTAAACCCTTTTTCTTTGCAACAACAGGCTTTACCTCATCAACAAAGGCAACATCCTTTTTAAAAAATTTCCTTCCATCAGTAAGCAGAAACTCTATAAACTTCTTTTTATTGCCAGTAGGCTCTCCCATGGTAATCATATAGTCTGTACCTTTCCATGGGTAAGTGTTATCTATTAAACTCTCCCTTGAGGGTGTTATGCCATTTATGCTTAATACCTTCGCAAATTTCCTGTTCACCATGGTAAGGCTTATATATGCTATGGAATTCGGCTCATTGCCTACAGCGAGGAGGACATCCTGATCCTCTTTTACATCCTTCCTATCCTTTGTAAAGAGTTCAGGTGAATTAAGTATCTGCTTCCAATTATCTTCCCTGTCCTTGCAGTGAAGCCGTGTAACCACCTTTATAGGTTTATCCTGACCGCCGACCTCTTTCCAGTTCTTAATCTTTCCTGAGAATATATCCCTCACCTGCTGAACAGTAAGATTCGTTATTGGATTTGCATTATTCACTATTATAACCAGAGCCTCGTAAGCCAGAGGATATGCCTTATAGCCGGCTTTTAATTCCTCCTCCTTTGGTTTGCAGCAGAGTCCGCCGACATCCACCTTACCCGATTTAACACCCTTGGCTGCAGTAGAGCAGCCTCCCGGTATTGTAGTTACCTTTATCCCTGTCTTCTTTGTGAACTCCTCTGCTGCACCAACTATTCCGCCATAATATATGGAGCGCTCGCCAGTCCAGACCAATTCATTCTCTGCTGCATAGGCAATTGTTGATAAGATAATAGAAGAAAATAAAATTAAAAAAGCCATGAATCTTAGGCTCATCATAATTCTCCAACTAACTCAATTAAGTTTCTCTTAGCTCTTAAATCTTAGCTCTTAAATCTGCTTTTATATATATTTCTTCACAAGCTTCACAAGGTCTGAAGGACTAAAGGGCTTCTTAACATATTCATTCGCACCCTGCTTTAAGCCCCAGAACTGGTCGCTGTCCTGATCCTTTGATGTTACCATTATAATGGGAATATGTTTATACTTGTCATCCTTCTTTAATTCCCTGCACACCTGAAAGCCATTCTTCTTGGGAAGAATAACATCAAGGATAATGAGGTTTATATTGCCGCCCTTTGCAATCCTCTCCCCTTCTTCGCCATCCATTGCTGTTACTAAATCATGGCCAAGACCCACTAATGCCGACTGGATGATCTGAAGTTCGGCATAGCTGTCATCCACAACCAATATCCTGCCCATTTTGCCTCCTTAACTATAGAAAATTTTAGGGTATTTCCCTCTTAATTGTTTCAAATATATCACAGGAATATGTTACTGTCAAGTAAAGCGCCTTTTAAAATTATAGGTATTGCGGCTGTTTATTCAATAAGTTGGAAGGTGTAGATGTAATTGTTAATAGATTTGCAGACAGGAGGACATATAATGTCTTGCAAACATCAAACTCGCTCATTTTACTCTCTTTAATTATCTGATTTATATTCCTCTTTCCGTCAACAAAGGAAAAAATCTCTAACTCTTTGTCACTTAAGGTAATTTCGCCCAATTCCTCTGCATCAGTAATAAGTCTTTTTAAAACTGCATCCCTGTTGCATATCTTTTTATTAATCAGCTGCCACTCATCAATCCTTCTTACGCCATCTAATATAATATCATTTGTAGGAAGCTCTGTAATCATATCATTCATATCCATTGGCAATAAATCATTGGTAAATTGGAAATTGCCCTTAATAACGGAAAAGAGCTTATATATGGACTCCTCTGTATATCCCTTTACCAAATCCTTAAGTTCATCTACTGTAATAAGTCTTTTATTTATCAGGACATCCTTTAGTAGGCTCTTCTCTTTCAGAAAATGCTGAAGCTGAATCCTGCTCAATTTTCCTGCATTAACAAGTATATCTCCAAGGGATTCATTTATATCCTCCCAGTAAGAAACAAATACAATCCAGCCATTTCTGAAAAAGATACCCACCTTATTCCCCTCTGATATCAGTGAGAGACAGCCTGTTAATTTCTGTATGCTTATCATCTGCAGGATATCGGGAAAACGGAATACAGATAAATCGCCGTATAATAAGACCCCTTTATTAAAGCTAAGATTAGTGTCTGAATTTCCGATTTTCAATTTTAATATCTTTTCGCGCAGCATATCAGGAAGGGCTTCAGTTACATAAGAGACTACCTCATCTATCACCTCCTTTATTATTGTCTCCACTATATTCTGGGGTTCAGCAATTGTATCTGCCTCTTTTTTTTCTGGTTTCTTTATTAATGGCTCCATAATCTCGCTTATAGAGATATTCCCACTTGTATCTGCAGCAGGGAAATGTGTACTTTTTATTTCCTGTGTCTCTGCTGCTATCTTTCTGAGATTGGAATTCTTATCAATAACCTCGCTTATCTTGGAGATCAGGTCGGTGGGCTGAAAGGGCTTTGTAAGATACTCTGTAATCCCAAGCATCTTCACAAACTTGTTTCCCACCTCATCGCCCTTTGAGGTAACAAGTATTATAGGAATATTCTTTAAGTCAGGGTCCTCTTTAATAATCTTGCAGACCTGATAGCCGTTCATCTTTGGCATTACAAAATCAATCAGTATAATGGACGGCCTATACTTCTTTGCCTTATCAATCCCTTCAATGCCATCTGAGGCGCATATAACATCATACCCTTCCTCCTCAAGCACCATTTTAAGGAGCTTCTGAACAGTAGGGCTGTCATCCATTGCAAGTATCTTAATCTTGCTCATAAACTATACCTGATAATTTCCCCTCTCCCATTCCCCCATTCACCGTCTCACCGATTCTCCTCGTTTACATCACCAGCCATGGCTGCGGCAAAAAGAGCCTCTCGTATGTCATCAGGGCATATCTGTCTGTCATGCCTGCCACAAAATCGCATACAAGCCTCTCTGTATTATCACCGAGCCTCTCCTTCGGTATCTCAGAAAAGACCTCGTCAGGATGTTCTAAATAGTATGAATAGAGGTCTTTTAGAATCTTCTTTGCCTTTAAAAACTCCCTGTGGGTTATCTCATTTTCATATACATTTTTATACAGAAATGACCTAAGTTCTTCTGTCAGAGATAGGATATCTTCACCCATTGTAATCTCCGCAAGGCCATTATCAAGGCTTGAATATATAATAGATCTGACCATTGTATCAATCCTTTTTGAATGGGTCTCCCCAATAGCCTTAAGTATGTGTGGGGGAATATCTTCTATCTTTATAAAGTCTCTGCCCTGTTCTTCTCCCCTTTGGAAAATAGATGACCCTTCCCCTTTGAATGTTTAAGTATACCATCCCGAACCTCTTTAGTCAAATTAAGGCCATGACCATCTTTCTCAATAAAATCAACCACTCTGAGGCTCTGTTCATAGTGATTAAATCCGCCGGGATATATCTCATCAAGCACAGCCTCGCCAGCATGGCCAAAGGGGGTATGGCCCAAATCGTGGCCTAAGGAGATTGCCTCAGTAAGCTCTTCATTAAGCCTTAAGGACTTGGCAATTGTCCTTGCAATCTGAGAGACCTCAAGTGTATGGGTCAACCTTGTGCGGTAATGGTCGCCTGTTGGCGCTAAAAAGACCTGTGTTTTATGCTTTAATCGTCTGAAGCTCTTTGAATGGATAATCCTGTCCCTGTCCCTTTGAAAGGCTGTCCTTATCTCACCCTCTTCCTCTGGCCTCTCCCTGCCCTTTGTATTACAGCTTAATGTTGCCTTTGGATGAAGGATCTTGCGCTCTATCTCTTCTGATTCCTCGCGGATGCACAAAGTTTTCTTAGGCATAATAATTTAGATTATCACAAGAAGCGCATTGTTGCAATAAAAATGGAGAGGGACAGAAAAAAGCAGCTTGACTTTTTCTCTAAATCTATTAAAATATTAAATATAGAGATTTAAAGGAGGCTTAAATGTCATTGGTTAAGGTAAAAAGGTTTGCACAGGTAACTATTCCTGCGGACATAAGGCAGAA
>JACRON010000022.1 GCA_016214425.1 Nitrospirota bacterium | reverse complement strand
GAAAGGTAATCACAATTATCCTGTTAGTATCTATGCCGAGAAGCCCTGCCATGCGCATATCCTGTGCAGTTGCCCTCATTGCCATGCCGACCCTTGTCTTTTTTATAAACCATGTTAAGCCTGCCATCATTAAAACAGAAATGGCCATTATCAATATCTGTGTATAAGTAATATGCGCATCAGCAATAATAAAGCCGCCCTGAATCTTTAATTCATGCGGGAATATCTTGTCCTTCGCACCCTGTGCAAGCATCACATAGTTCTGCAAAAAAATGGACATGCCGATAGCACTGATGAGGATAGACAGCCTCGGCGCATTGCGTAATGGCCTGTAAGCAATACGCTCTAATGTAATCCCGTATGCGCCAGTAAAAATTATTGCAGCAAGAAAGGTAAGTATTAATGTTAAGGCAATGCTTATATCAGGAATGCCGAGGTAGATAAAAAAACCAATGGCGATTATGCCCATGTATGCGCCTATCATGTATATCTCGCCATGCGCAAAATTTATAAGCTGGAGTATGCCATATACCATTGTATAGCCCAGCGCAATAAGTGCATAAACGCTTCCAATGGTAAGGCCGTTGATTATCTGCTGAAGGAGCATATTATTCATCCCCTCACCCCCTCCCATTACCACACAATTCCCTCTCCCCTTGCAGGAGAGGCGCCACACAACTCCCTCTCCCCTTGTGGGAGAGGGTTAGGGTGAGGGGTATATATTATCTGCTCTTACTATATGTAATAAACTTCTTATCCTTTACTGTATATATTGCATACCCTGCCTTCTTGATATCGCCGTTCTCATCATATTCAATGGTTCCAACTGCCCCTTCATATTTTATCTTATGGATGGCATCAATCAGTTTCTTGCCGTCAGTTGTCTTTGATTCTGCTATCGCCTTTAATAAAATATTTGCTGCATCATACGCATAGGGCGCGTATGTCTCTATTTCGCCATACTTGGCAGTGTAGTTCTTGACAAAATTCCTTCCAATCTCTGTCTCTGCTGTTGGCGTGAAGAATGCCATGTAAGAGCCTTCTGCAGCAGGTCCTGCAACCTCAAGGAGCGTTGAGCCGTAAAGTCCGTCGCCGCCAATTACAGGCGCTTTAATGCCAAGCTCTTTTGCCTGCTTTATAATGAGTCCGCCCTCTGTGTGCATGCCGCCAAAGAAGATTACATCAGGATTTGAGGACTTGACCTTTGTCAGGACAGGCTTAAAATCCTGATCCCCCTGCGTGACGCCTTCATACACCACAACCTCTATCTTGTTGCCTGCAGACTTTTTAAACTCCTCTGCAATGCCCTGTCCATAAGTTGTCTTGTCATGAAGCACTGCAACCTTCTTCTTTTTTAATATCTCAACGACAAACTTAGCAAGCTCTGTCCCCTGCTGGTCGTCCCTGCCGCAGGTTCGGAATACATTATTGTAACCCTGTTTTGTAATCTCCGGGTTTGTTGAGGCAGGCGTAATCATTGGCACAGACTTCTCATTATAAATGCGCGATGCTGGCTTTGTGCAGCTGCTGTTTAAATGGCCTTCATTGCCTATCCTTGCCTGGTCGCCTGTAAACGGGCCTGCTGTGCCGATTTTTATAACATCCTCTTTTTTCGCACAGGCAAAAAGAAAGAATACCACAAATAAGAACAGAAAGAGTTTATATAGTGCGTTCATATTTAATACCCCCTTAATGACCTTTATTCAAACAAGACAAAAAATAGCATTATTAATGCGGGTTGTCAAGAGCAGGAAAGGTTAATTATATTTGGTTTATTTAACAACGAGCACAGAAAACTTAGCAAGCTCTACAATCTTTCTTGATACACTTCCAAGAAAGAATCTTTTAATCTTCCCTTTCCCTGTTGAACCAACAATAATAATATCAGGCTTTATCTCTTTGGCAAGTAACAGTATTTCTGCGGCAGGGTCTCCTTCTCTTAAAACAGTATTAATTTTTAGCTTCACTCTTTTAAACATAACCGCAGCATCTTCCAAGATAACCCTTGTCCTTATAATAACAGCATCCTTTAGAAGTTTAGCCTCATTCTCATTTAAGTCACCCTCAAAGGATGTTGGAGCAACTGCCACTATTGTCGCCTTTGACTTATACTTTTTTGCAAGCGACGCACCAGCTGAAAGGATCTTTTTTGAGGCAGGAGAATTATCTATAGCAATTAATATCTTTTTCATCTATGCCTCCATCAATATCTTTCTTATCCTGTCCTGTGTCTTTTCCACAGGCTCTATGCCTGTATTTAATATATGACAAGAGGCTGCATCAAAGAGCTGTTCAAAAAAATGCCTCTGAACATTTAGCCTCCGCACCATAAGGTGCGGATTGTAATACGGCACGCTTTTGAATGAGCCGATCTTACCGCCTGCACCGGGCAGTATCTGGGATTTTCCTTCCTCAAGTATCTCAATCGCCTCGTCAGAAGACAGCTTCTGCTCTGCAGGAGATTTATTGTCCCTTCGCAACAGTATGCAAGCCTTTATAACAGCCCTGTCAATAAACTTATCTGGCCCTGCAATCCATTCAGGGTTTAATATTGCCCTTGCATTTGCAAATGCAGTAAAATCATCATTAGCAACATTCTCGCACTTGCACCTTTCAAAGAGGGGCTTAAGCTCAGGAAAACTCTTTATCATGTCTGTCCTCAGATAAAACTTCTTCTCTGATACATCTGCCATTGCAAGGCCCTTTTTATACTGAAGGAATATCCAGTCATCTGATAGTATCTTTCCTGTAGACAATTTAAGAAGTCCCCAGCTATGGGTGCTTTTCCCTGCGCCTGTTGGTGCAATAATAACAATCCCTTTGCCGCTCACAACAGCACAGGAGCCGTGAATGGAGTGTATATTGTGCTGTGCTTCAAGGATGTCTGCAGCAATGCCGAGCGCCCAGCTCTTGCACTGGCCGTAGTATTCTGTATTGATAAATATAGCAGTCTTTGTGTCAGGATTATAATATGCAGAGGGCTTGTAGCCTTCAACTCCGACAACTGCGTAAACATAACCGTGAGGAAGGACAGTATGGCTCCGCGGCGCTGAGTACCAGTTCTCAACCCAGAAGTCATAAAGGTGATAGGAATTGGTCTGAAGCTGGATGACAATGCCATTTATATTTGCATTCCATCTGTATATCTCAAAGTTCTTATTCAGCGCCCTTTTTGCAAGTTCAATTAGCTCATTCCTTTCATTTATATCAATCTCTTTTCTGGATGCAACCGTTTCTTTAACCTCTGTAATATAATTTGAAAGCATGGCAGGCCCTCCGTTGTAGGGGCGACCCGTTGGGTCGCCCAAAGAGGGCGAGGCAACGCCTCGCCCCTGCATTATTTTGGTAATCTCTCCATTCCCTCCCTCGCTTCAAGGTTTTCTTTATTGAGTTTCAATGCCTGTTCATATCTTCTTTTTGCATCATTATATTGAAAAAGAGACTCGTGGTTTCTGCCCATCAGGGAATAGACATTTAATGCCTGTTCATATCTTCTTTTTGCATCATTATATTGAAAAAGAGACTCGTGGTTTCTGCCCATCAGGGAATAGACATTTGAAAGCCAAAACTGATTATCCTTAAATAATATCTCTGCCTTTGCCAAAAGACCAAGGGACTGCTTATGCTCGCCTTTTTCAGAGCGGAGCCTTGCAAAGTAATAATAGGCGTATGGGTTTGAGGTGTCAATTACAATTGCTTTTTCAAGGACCTCCGATGCCTTTATCAGATTTCCGCTTTGAAGATAGACTTTCCCCTCTTCTGTAAGCCTTAATGATGCAGCCTTTTGAGGTGATGTATCAGGCTGAATAAGCTCTGTAAGGGGTTTTTCTACAACTGCTTGTTTTGGCGCACAGCCTGATAGAAGAATAATTGAATGACAAAAAAGTAGGATAAATAAATATCGCTTCATGTTTTTATTTGAGTAAAGCTATTTATGAGATTGTACTCCAGTATAAAATGAAATTAACAGAATAACGCCTTTTTGTCAAAGCAAATCGGGAGATATAAAATACCATCATTTTTCCATTTTGCAAAGTGTATTTTTATTGAATGTGAAGGTAGCAAAATACTCCTGCTTTGTCAAAGAAAAAGGAAAGACAGAGAAGGGTTCTGTGAAGGCGGGGAGAAAAGAAAAGGGCGGGGATTGCTCCGCCCCTATGCTGCATTTTGTTTCTGTAGGGGTTCAAAATTTTGAACCCCTACGATAGAAAAATATCCCTAACCTACGGCAGTGCTGTGCCAGGCACAAAAAGGGCAATTTTCCTATCAGGCTATTAGCGACATTTCTCTTACATGCAGAATCTCTTTATCTCTCATCAATCTGATATCTTCTATGGTAAGCGTTAGTACCGCGATCGTCTTCCCCTCGGCAGTAACAAATTCAACCTCATAAGCATTTCCACTGCCATAACAATGCACCACAGCACCTATATCACCTTCTGTCAATCCATGCTCTTTAATGTCATGTTTTAAAACAACCATGTCTAATTCTTTTATCATATCAACCCCCTAAGTTTCATATTGGATAAGTTGTTATAAAGCGTGGATGCTCCATATCTTTATCAATAATCCATATAGTCCTCAACTTAATAAAAACGCCGGTTGGTGTCTGAAGCATTCCATCTATAACATATTTTACACCATGTAAAGAGGATATCGCCTCTTTTACATCTTCTGAACTGGCAATAGCTAATAAGCCTTCTTTAAGCAAGTTTATATTTGTCTCATTAAAACCCAATGAGCGAAAATACTTAGCTTTTGATTTGCCTACAGGATGCGTTTCTGACAACAGATAATCCAGAAGTTTGGCAAGAGGGACATATGCATATTCACTTTTTTGCAGTTTCATTGTCTGCCAAAATTACTATTCCCATAGGTCTTCACTCAGTCATTTATCTAAAATGTAAGCCTTTATTATTGAAAGGTTAGCAAAATAATTTTGCTTTGTCAAAGAAAAAGGAAGGGAAATAAATCTGACAAGAAACAAACAGGGCGGGGGATTGCCGCCTCCCTGTGATGTGATTTGCATTTTGTTTTTGTAGGGGTTCAAAATTTTGAACCCCTACGATAGAAAAATATCCCTACTCTTACGGCAATGCCGCTGCCAGATATTGTTGGCGGGCGCAGCCCATGACATTAAATAACAGATAGTACACCTGCCTTTATAATCTCCTCATCTTCTGTAAGTATCTTTATTTCTCTATTGAGCATATTTTTGTAAACAAGACCGGTTGCAACAATAAGGGCATCAAGGATATTAAGCCCTTCTGGCACTGCATCAATAACATCTTCGTCAATGGGATAAATTATACAATTTTTAGATTCGCTAAGATGATCTATTACTTTCTCAAAATCTATATTTATCCGCCTTACAGAAATAAGATGCTTAATTTCAGCAAGTACGATTGCAGAAATAACAAAATCATTATTTTTATCAGTAATGATTTGATAATGGTGAGGTTTCAGCCTTTTATTTTTATCCAAGAACCAAATT
Organism: Nitrospirota bacterium; assembly: GCA_016214425.1. GTDB lineage: Bacteria > Nitrospirota > CAKKRA01 > 9FT-COMBO-42-15 > 9FT-COMBO-42-15 > 9FT-COMBO-42-15. The sequence goes on along the minus strand of JACRON010000022.1, from coordinate 1,320 downwards.
AATATATGTGTATCTAAAATATATGTCATACCTTATTTTTATAAGCGTATTCATATTTCTTAATCTCTTCTAAGGACAAATCCATCTTGCCTTCAAAAATTCCATAGAGGTCAGACAATGTCTTTCCTATTTTAGGAGAAACTATCTTAGATTTTAAAACCTTTAATTGCTGCTCAAGGCTTTCTATTTGTAGCTTTATTAATGTATCTTTCATTAAATAAACCCTCCTTGTTCCTTATTAAGGAGATTAACAAAATAATTTGGTCTTGTCAAAGAAAAAAGGGCGGGGATTGCCCCCGCCCTGTGATTTGCATTTTGTTTTTGCAGGGGTTCAAAATTTTGAACCCCTACGATAGAAAAAGAGCCCTACTCTTACGGCAGCGCCAATGTTAGATATTGTTGGCGGGCAGAGCCCATCCTACTGACTGCTATTCTTCTTGTAAAAACTCTTTGCCTCCATCTGCAAAATGTGATAAAATTAAATTAAGTTAGGATATAATTAAAATGGAGGCAAAAAGTATGTCTAAGGTTACTATTGAAGTAACAGTAACAGAAATAAAGAAACTTCTTCCACGACTATCCACTGAAGAGATACTAAAATTAGACGAGGAAATTCATAAATATCTTGAGACTCATACGATGATGAGAGTTGCCCAAACCTCGTTTAAAGAATGGGAAGACAAGGAAGAAGATATTTACTATGACATATAAGCCCGCTGACATTATACTTGTAAATTTTCCATTCACAGACCTTGTATCTTCCAAAGTAAGACCTGCCGTTGTTATAACCATAAAAGGAGAAGATGCAATAATCCTCGGAATATTTTCAAAAATACCAGAAAAGATTATGGACTCATGGTTTGTTATTGATGAAGGGGCTGAATATTTTACAAAAACAGGTCTCAAAAAGAGGTCTGTTATAAAGACAGAGAAAATCGCAGTGATTCATAGTTCCATTATTAAAAAACCATTAGGTTCTATACCAAAAGATAATTTAATATAATAAAGGTAACGTTGAAAAAGACCCTTGAATTAGAAGGTTAAATGTCAAGCATTGTGTGGTTAAACAAACAGGGCGGGGATTGCCCCCGCCCTATGATTTGCCTTGCAGGCAATGCCAACTGCAGTTAGTAGTGTTAAATTTTATTGATATAACAACTATAATCATGTAAAATATATAAACTTAAAACCATGGAGGCAAGGTGATGGAAGATTATCGTGTAAAAATTGAGATAAATCCCAAAATTCTTTTGGGTAAACCAGTATTTAAAGGAACCCGAATACCCGTATATGTGATTTTTGATATGCTTGCAGAGGGCA
>JACRON010000021.1 GCA_016214425.1 Nitrospirota bacterium | reverse complement strand
GGAGGAGGACAATGCCGTTTTTCAGGACAACACGCTTGGGCGCTTCCTCTGCTGTAACTGTATTTAAAAAGAATATATTTAAAAATAATATTATTATCAGAATAAAAAGAATCCTAATCTGCTTCATCTATTGCCCCTTTCCATTTGGTTTTACTGGTATAAGTATGCCTACTGTCCTGTTCTTTTCTGTAAAATATGCCTTTGCAGCACGCATTATATCTTCCTTTGTCACCCTTCTTATATTGTCTACATAGGCATCAAGGTATTTATAGCCGATGCCTATTGTCTCAAGTTGCCCGATTTGCATTGCCTGATAAAAGATGGAGTCCTGTGCAAATATGAATGACGCCTCTATCTGGTTCTTTGCCTTCTGAAGCTCCCTGTCTGTAACAGGCTCTGTCTTTAATCTCTCTATCTCTGCATAAAGCGCATCTTCAAGCTCCTTTGTTGTCTTGCCTGGTTTTAATCCGCCATAAAAATAGAAAAGGCTCGGATCAGCAGCTATCCTGTCATAGTCGCCGCCTGCATAAAGGGCAAGCCGCTTTTCATAAACAATATCCTGATACAGCCTTGAGCTCTTCCCTGCAGAAAGTATATTTGATAAAACCTCAAGAGTAAATTCATCCTTATTGCCAATGTTTGGCACATGATAGCCGAGAAATACAAAGGGTAATTGCGCCTCTTTGTGCAGGGTTGTTCTACGTTCACCAAGCTGTTCAGGCTCTTTTATATTTATTTTTGCAGGCGCCTCACCTTTCGGTATCCCTTCAAAATATTCCTTTATCCTTAGTATAAGCGTCTTTGTGTCAAAATCGCCAACAACCACTATTGTGGCATTATTTGGTATATAATATTTTTTATAATGATTGTAAAGGTCATTCCGTGTAAGCGAATCTAAATCAGACATCCAGCCTATAATCGGCGAGTGATAGGAGTGTACCTTAAATGCCATAGCATAAAGTTCTTCTACAACAAGTGAGGTGGGCTCATCCTCTGTCCTTAATCTTCTTTCTTCCTTTACAACATTCCTTTCAAGTTGAAACTCCTTTTCGTCAATTAAGAGATTGGCCATCCTGTCAGACTCAAGGTCTAAAGACAGATGAATCCTGTCGCTTGCAAATACCTCAAAGTATGCTGTGTAGTCCCTGCTTGTAAAGGCATTCTCATTGCCGCCGTTCTTTGCCACAATCTTTGAGAACTCGCCTTTGCCGTATTTTGTTGTTCCTTTAAACATCAGGTGCTCTAATAAATGCGACAGCCCTGTCTTTCCTGTTGCCTCATTCCTTGAGCCGACCTTGTACCATACCTGAAATGTAACTGTCGGAGCCTTGTGTTCTTCCATTGCGATTATCTTTAAGCCGTTTGATAAGACAAACTCCTCAACCTTTTTTGCAAAAACAGGATAAGGACTTATTGCGATTAGAATAATAATTAAAACAATCAAACCTTTTCTTAAAAGAAACATTAAAAAACCTCCTATTTTAATACTCTACTTTTATATACTGTGTTTTTCAGGGTTGTGTTGCCTCTGCTCCTATAATACTCTTTTGGGAATAGGCTGTAGCTGATGGCCACAGACAGCATCAAAAGGAGTATAAGAAAGACTGTAACCTTCATCCTCTGCCAAATCTCTATCTGATTTTTTCTGCTCTTTAGCCTGTTTATGGAATACCTCAGTCTCTTTCTTACAGATTCCTTTTTTACCGGCTCAAAGGCAACAATTATGGCATCAAAGATATTTATCAGCCATAATAAAGATGTGATTAATACCATTATTACTGTTGCTAATAGCACTGTTTCAAAGGTTGATCTTTCATGCTCCATATCAATGGACGGCCATAGAACATTTGCAGAAATGACAAAGGTCAGACAAAAGACACCGCTAAAGAATGAAAAGAGGTATAACATGCCCTTTTTAAACTGGCCGTTTAATATCTGCCCCCATCCCGGGATTAAAGTAGATGCAATGCCGCTTAATACAGGATGATCTGTTCCATTAAAAGGTTCACTCCTTGTCCTGTCAACAGATAGATACGCATGTATGATGTTCCCATACCATAAGAGCATTATCAATGCATACATGAAAAAGAACATAAGTATGATATTCATTGGAGTAAGGCCAATGCCTTTTAGAAATGTAAATACAGTATCCCAGTTTACTATTATCATAGAAAAGGCAAGTCCTGAGCCAATCATTGCAAGGAGCAAAGGAATACCATGCCTTGTGTCCTTGTTGTAAATCTGGCCGCCTCCCCACAGAAGCATGGATAATGTTGCTGCTATTGCAGGATTCTTCTCATTTGTCTTAAGATACGGATGGGTCACCTTTTTTGTAGAGGACGCCTCTGTGCTTTTATTAGAAGCGCCGTCTACAATTGTATTCGGTATTTCCCATATTTTTTTATCCATAATGCTATCTCCTGTTACCTATATAATAATTTAAAGCAAATTACTATGTCAAGAAGGAATAATTTATTGTCCAACCGACAATTTTGTTCACCAGAACCCCTTTGCTGATAAATAATGGCGGGTGCAGAAGCCGAGGTTATTGATAATATCAGGACTGCTGTTGATTATAAAGAGCCTGTCTTTTACACAAAAGATCTCCTCGTGCAGTCTTTTAACCTTTAGCCTCTTTTTCTTTAATGCCTTTTCAAAAAACGGCGCAATCTTGTCCTTCATCCGCAATTGTGTGTCCTCAAGAAATATCGCCATTGAAGGAACTAAGTCGTCAATCCTGTCAAGGAATGCCTTTATCTCTATCTCCTCAACATTCTTTGGAGGTGATGACTTTACCTCCACATAAACAAGCTGGCCTTCAAGGCATGCGATAACATCATAATCACCGCCTGCCTTTCCTCCAGAAAGACTTACACCCCACAATGCAGGTATAGAAAACTCCTTTTCAAATACCCTTGCAACAAACCACTCAAGTGTATCGCCAAAGCTAAACACAGTGGAAGATTTTAATTTGTATTCATCTCCTGCAAGTCTTTCAACAATGCCTTTATCCAGCAAAAATGCAACATACCTTTCAACCCATTCCCTTGTTGAATATTTTAAAAGGTCATCAATGCCAAAGGACTTTCTGTGTTTTATTACATCACGAATAAAGATGCGGAAAGAGTATTTCTTAAGCATCTCATAAAGCTCATCCTCAAAGGCGCTGTCCCAGTCAGCAGGGAAAAGAAGATTTTCTTTAGGATTGGCTTTAAGTATTTCAAAGCCCCTCCTCT
>JACRON010000020.1 GCA_016214425.1 Nitrospirota bacterium | reverse complement strand
TGGCATAATAATAACCCTCGTCTTCATAGTATTTTTTTATTTTCTCAACATTATCCTTTATTATCTGCTGGTCAACTATGCTGTTTGGTTTTATGGAAATCTTTTCTTTTATCTTTTCAATTGTTAATTCTTTATTGCCTTCAAAAACAATGCTTTCTATATACTGCTTTTCAAGCACAATAAAGATAATCTTTAAGCCGCCCTCAAAGCCCTCTGTCTCTACCTTAACATCATTAAAAAAACCCATCTGAAAGATGGATTTTATATCCTCTCTAAGCTTTTCAGGCGAAAAGACATCGCCTTCCTTTATCTTAATCTTAGACCTGATAGTAGAGGTATTTACCCTTTTGTTACCCTTTACCTCTATATATTTTATTTTAATCTCTTCTGCAAAGACCGTGCCGCTTAATTGATTAAAAACAAAAATGCAAAAAAACAGCAGAAAAAGTGAATGAGCTATCCTTCTTATCATTAATATACAGCCTTCCCTCCATTTATAAATAATTCAGAAATATAACATTTTAAAAATTTATTGTAAACAAAAAAATTTGGCATTTATTTTAGGCTTATCAAGTTTAAGCTTCAGCTAATGGCTTCCTGATACTAAGCATGTTTTTCTTTGCAACAAAGAAGTGTGTCAAAAAAGCCACAGTTGCAAAACCTTCTCCACAATCTCTGTCGGCGTCATTACCTCTCCATTAACCTTTGAAAATCTTATTACCGCTTTGCCGTCATACATGCCAGCAAGAGAAAGTATTGTGCAGGTTCAATCCAAACCATACAAAACTGAAGAATTGTCTACAAAAATGTAAATATATAAATGGATTTAGGATTTCGGCAAAAAGAGACAAAAATGTTTGCATTTTAAAAATTCTTTTTTATAATTAAGCAATTATATTTCTCTAACAGCCACACTTTTGTTATCAACAACTCTGGCATTATTTTTGTATATTATAGCTATGGGAAGGTATTTTAAGTCCAACAATAATAAATGGAGGGAAGGGGAAATGATAGAGTCAAGTCATGTCTTGAGTCTGATGAAAGTGGTTTATGTAATTTATATAACCATTGTTGTCTCCTTAATATGGAGATACGCCGTCAGCATTACAAAACCAGATACACATCCTGACATTTAATAAAATCCCCTGGGTAAAATGGGATTTAAACCGCGATAGCATTAAGGCAGATAAAGAATACAACATTACTATTGCAGATTATAAATTCCACCTGCCTGATAATAAACTCTTTATCAAAGAAAAAGAAACAGTCCGATTTAATCTTGAATCAAAGGATTATACTTATGGATTTGGCTTATTCAGGGAAGATGGTTCTATGGCATTTCAGATGCAGGTTGTGCCTGGCCATAAAAATGATTTGGTCTGGAAATTTGACAAATCAGGCAATTATACTATTCGCTCTACTGAGTATTCAGGGCCAAAAGGAGGAAACCTTTTTGCCAGGAATGTTGTGGTTGTTGCCTCTGAAACAGCCATAGCTAAATTAATGTCTGATAATGAATTTATAATAAAAGATTGACGCTCATTACTGATTACAATTTTAAGGAGGAAAAATGTTACAGGTTGAAAATTTAAGCCCTTTACAGAAACTCGCCCTTCGCTTTTCTGTTATCTCCCTTGTCTATTATGGTGTAACCATCTTTGAGGGGATGCTAATGAGGGCGCATCAGATTAATTTTGATTTAATGGATGCTGACCATTATTTTGCCATAATGGGCGCACACCCAATGGTCGGCATCTTTGGAAGCAGTTTTATGCTTGTCTTTGGCGCATTCTATTTTCTTGTGCCTACTTTAATGAAAAAGACCATTTACAGCCAAAAACTCGCTGAGCTTACATGGATATTAATGACCGTTGGGGTCGGCATTGTATGGCTGAGCGGCTTTTTGTTCCGCTATGCAGCGTTATACACAAACTACTGGCCATTGCCGGTGTCAAAGGAATTTTCACCTTATGCGCTCGGGAGTTTTGCAATCGGCAATATACTCATAATGGCAGGCGTATTCATCTTTTGCTACAATCTCTTTGCTACCATCTTCCATCAAAGGGATGAGAAAAACCCCCTGGGCCCAATGCTGATATCTGCGCTCGGCATTGACGGCTTTATTAATCTCTACCGCAGATTTACAAAAAAGGGCGTAGAAAAAGAACCGATTATGCCTCTGCCGATTGTGGCAATCTTCCGCGGCAGCATCGACACTATCCTTGACGCTGTTGTCCTTGGCGGCATATCTGTTGTCTTTTTATTCCATGCCTTTTACTCATATATGGGAACGCCTTTGTCATATCAGTGGTTTGATGCTTTAATATACAAGAATATCTACTGGTGGGGGCTTGACCTTATTGCAGATGGACTTGTACTGATTTATGTTGCAGGCACATGGTATTTGCTTGCAACAATAATTTCTGGCAAGCCTCTATTCATGCAGAATATTGCAAGGGCTGCCTTGCTTGTTGAACTTATTGTCTCATGGAATGTATGGGGACATCACCTTCTGTCTGACCAAGGGCAGCCAAATCTCATGAAGATAGTATCTGGCGAGATGGTTACTGCCTTTGAGCTTGTTACAATGGGGATTGCTGTTTTTATTACACTCTTTACACTATGGCAGGCAAGGCCATTGAAAATGACACCGCCTCTGAAATTTCTTTTAGGCGGCATACTTGGATTCTCACTCGGCGTGCCTGCCGGCATTATACAGGCAGATTTAGGGATGAACAGAATCCTGCACAATACCCAGTGGGTAATCGGCGCTCATGCACACATGCAGCTGCTTGTCGGGCTCGGCATGACCTTATATGCTGCTCTTTATACACTCTTCCCAATGCTGACCAATGATGTAAAGCTAAAAAGCAATGCCTTAACCAACTTCCACTTCTGGGCGCATCTTATTGGCGCAATCGGTATGTCAGTAGCAATGGGTTTTGCTAAACTCCATAGGCATCAGGGGTCTTATTGAAATCTTTATCAAACTTCCAGCGCCAAAAAGAAAAACAGAACCAGCAATTCAGACATAGTTAATCTTCACATATCAATATAAAAATAGGGGCAGCAAGGCTGCCCCTATTTATTATTATAAACACCTTTTGCCCCTTACGCAGGCACTGTTTGCAATTGATGAAAAGAAGTGGATATCTGTTATGTTATAAAATCTTCTTGTGACAGGTTTTATATTGATTTCTTAATGATTGTCAATCTGTCAAGAAATCTGGCATATAATTCTTAATATAGTCTTTTATTGTCTTCTGCCACCGTGGTGGGAGTTTGCTTAGATACTCGCAAGCCTTCCTGAATTCATGAGGTCTTATTTTAACCTCTCGTAGTATTGATGCGACCTGCAATATATCCTTTTCCTTTTTGGATTGCACCTTCCTTGATTTCATTACCAGTATTTTGTGAAATGCAAAAACCCATGGATTAGGCACATAGTATGCGAAATCCTTTGTTTGCACATTAATCGGCTCATCAAAAAGCATCTGCATGTATCTTAATGGTTCAGCGCTTATTCCAAGCTCTTTTATCAGGACAGCTTTATCACGCCCTTTGCCTTTCTCAGGAGTCAGAAATTCTATTTTAAAAGTTCCGTTGGTAAAGTATGTTGAACCATCAGGATTAAAACCGATTGAAAAGCCCAGATCAGATAAAACAGATTCTATATCTATCTTCTGCCCTTTGTATGGATATGGGACAAGGAAATCCACATCCTGTGTCCTGATCGTGGGCAGTTTCATATTTAACGCATCCTTATATGCTGGCAGGCAGTAAGACCCTATTAATACTACATTAATTTTGTGCTGTGAAAAAAGGCGTAGGATTTCATGTACTGTAACTCCCTGAGCATCAATAGCCTTAATAATTACATTAACATTAGCAAGTATTTCTTTTTTTTGCGCTTCAAGGGTTTTTCGCCTATTTATCTTCTGAATTAATTCTTCCGGAGCCTCCCTGCCGATTGAAACAGATTTAACCTTTTTGCCTTCTCTCCACTGATGGTAATAATATGTGGCTTCTCCTATCTTTTTAACTGAAATACTGCCTTTTGGGAGATTATCAAGCTCACGATTTATACGGAAAAGTTCACGAAGAAAAAAGATATAATTTTCCTGAAGGGTATTTTTTATAACAGACATAGTTAACTACATATTAACTACATTTTAATATATTGTCAATAATGTAGTTAATTTTGCGGCTCCTATTCCACTTCCTTCAACTTCTTATGTGGGTTTGCAGCTCCTTCAAAATTTCTGTTAGCGTCATCACCTCACCATTAACCTTTGATATTTTTATCACCTCACACTCTGCAACCCTTTCAACCTCTCTTACAATCTGGCCGAGGTTCATCTCTGGCACGATTAGTTTCTTAACCCTTGCAGATAACTCGCCAACAACCTTTTCTGGAAATGGCCAGAGGGTCTTGAGCCTTAACAGCCCTGCCTTAATGCCCTTTTCTCGTAAAACCTTAACAGCCTTTAATGACGCCCTTGCAGTAATGCCATAGGCGATTATACCAATCTCAGCGTCATCTAAAAAATGACCTTCTGTTTTTATTATCTTTTCCTGATTTAATAGAATTTTATCAGAGAACCTTTTAACAAGCCTCTGCTGGACAAGAGGGTCTGCTGTTTTTCTAAAACCCCATTCATTGTGAGTAGAGCCAGTAACAAGTAATTTTTCACCCTCACCAAAAGAAGGCATTGGCGGAACTAAATCATCTCCATCCTGTCCAAAGGGAGGCTTGCCCTTTGCCTTACTTCTGTTTATTATCTCAACATCATCTTTTATAACACATCGTTCTCGCAGATGTCCGACTGCCTCGTCGCACAAGAGAAAGACTGGGATACGATAGACCTCAGCAAGATTAAACGCTTGAATAGTCAGGTCAAACATCTCCTGAACAGACCAAGGTGATAATGCAATTATCTGGTAATCTCCTGATGCGCCCCATCTCACCTGCATAACATCACCCTGAGCCGGTTTCGTTGCCTGACCTGTGCTTGGCCCTGCTCGCTGGACATCAATTATTACGCATGGTGTCTCTGTCATTATTGCATAGCCGATATTTTCAAGCATTAAAGAAAGCCCTGGTCCGGATGTTGCTGTCATTGCCTTTGCGCCTGTCCATGCTCCGCCGATTACTGCGGAGATGGAGGCAATCTCATCCTCCATCTGAATAAATGCGCCGTTACATTCAGTAAAGCGGTTTGCAATCCTCTCCATTATCTCGCTTGATGGAGAAATAGGATAACCTGCATAAAATCTGCATCCTGCACGGATTGCACCCTCTGCACACGCCTCATTGCCTTGAAGAAGATATGTGCCTGCTTTTATCAACTAATCGCCCCCATCTCCAGCTTCTCCAGCCACTTCTGCTTTAAAACTGTCTTCAAGCTAATATGTTCTGGCATGGAAAGTAAAGGGTCTTTTTTAATAAACTCAAATGCCTCTTTTCTCGCTGCCTCTAATATCTTCACATCCCGCAGGATATTTGCATTTTTAAGCTCTGGCAGGCCAGACTGTCTTGTGCCAAAGAATTCGCCGGGGCCTCTTATATTCAAATCCTCCTCTGCTATATCAAAACCATTATTTGTCTTTACCATTATATCAAGCCTTCTCTTTGCATCGTCTGATAATGGATATTCTGCCATTAGAAGACAGTAGGACTGATATTGCCCTCTTCCGACCCTTCCTCTTAACTGATGCAACTGTGCAAGGCCGAATCTTTCTGCATGCTCTATCAGCATTACAGATGCATTTGGCACATCAATACCAACCTCAATTACAGTTGTAGAGACAAGGATATTTATGCGCCCCTCTTTAAAATCCTTCATTATTTTTTCTTTTTCTTCTGTCTTTATCCTGCCGTGAAGAAGGCCAAGATTATACTCTGGAAAAATATCTTTTTTGATATGCTCTGCCATCTCTGTTGCTGCCTTTAAATCAACCTTTTCAGACTCCTCAATAAGCGGATATATGACATAACACTGCCTGCCTTGTAGAATTTCCTTTTTCACAAGTTTAAATGCCTCTGGCCGGTGAGATTTATAAAATTTCATTGTCTTGATAGGCGTCCTGCCCGGAGGAAGTTCATCAATAACTGAAATATCTAAATCGCCGTAAACACTCATGGCAAGAGTTCGTGGTATTGGTGTTGCAGTCATAATAAGTATATCAGGGTTGTAGCCTTTCTTTTTTATAGCCCCCCTCTGCATTACGCCAAACTTGTGCTGTTCATCAATTACTGCAAGGCTGAGCTTTTTAAATCTAATATCATCCTGAATAAGTGCATGTGTGCCGATAACGATGTTCGCTTCGCCATTCTCAACTGCCTTTATGTCCTCTTTGTCTTTCCTGCTGCTGGTCAATAGTATAACTTTTAAAGAAAGCTTATTAATCAGACTCTTGATATTAAGATAGTGCTGTTCTGCAAGTATCTCTGTTGGAGCCATAATTGCTGTTTGAAAACTATTTTCTATTGCCATAAGCATTGCAGATAAAGCAACTACTGTCTTGCCGCATCCTACATCACCCTGAATAAGCCTATTCATCGGATGAGGGCTTGTAAGGTCTCCCTTTATCTCATCAATTACACGAACCTGTGCAGAGGTGAGTTTAAATGGAAGGCTGTCTATCAGTTGTTTTGTAAGTTCGCCATTTATTTTAAGCGCATCCCTCTTCTCCTTTTCCATGTCTTTTTTTCTTAATGCAAGGCCAAGCTCAAGGAAGAAAAACTCATCAAACGCAAGCCTCCTGTGCATCTCGCTTCTGCCGCTATTCAATAATCCTATATCCTTCTCTGCCGATGGAAAATGGATTTCAGAAAAGGCTGCTGAAAGAGGCATAAGTTTGTTTTGTTCTAAGATATTTGATGGAAGATAGTCATTAATCTGAGATTGATGGGTATCAAGGATGGTTTTCATTATGACCCTGATTTGCCTTGATGTAATGCCGCTTGTCTCAGGATATATCGGCACAATACGGCCTGTATGCAGAAGGACATCAGAATCGTCATCTATTATTTCATACTCTGGGTTGTCAATCTCTGCGCCATAGCCATAATAATTGTTCATCTTGACCTTGCCATTCAATATAACTTTCTGGCCGATCTTAAAGACATTTTTCATATACGGCTGATTGAACCACTTTGCAGTAATAATCCCTGTTCCATCTCCTACAACAAGCTCAAAGATCTTCATCCTTTTTCTTGTTGTAACATTTATCCCAGCAGCCTTTACAATACCGCTTATAGTCTCTATTTCCCCGTATTTTATTTGTGAAATTTTTTTGAGATTTCCCCTGTCTTCGTATCTTCTCGGCAGGTGTGTCAGTGCATCCTCTACTGTATTGATGCCGAGCCTTTTAAAAAGCTCAGCCCTCCTCGGCCCGACGCCTTTTATATACTGGATGGAGTCCATAAGCTGGGGAGTTAGATTCTTTTTTGGAGTCTCTAATGTTGTTTTCATCTTATCCCAATTTTTTCTCTTGCCAAAGTTTTTTCAATATGATAGCATTACACCCTATTTTAGGCAATA
>JACRON010000026.1 GCA_016214425.1 Nitrospirota bacterium | reverse complement strand
CTGATATCCTTCCAAAGCTCCAGCCCTTTCTTACGCTTGGTGAAAGGCTTGGAAGCTTTGAATCTCAGCTATACGAAGGCGCTTTAACAGAGGTAGTAGTTGAATACAGGGGAGAGGTTGCTGAATTAAATGTTGCGCCAATAACAATAGCTCTATTAAAGGGGCTTTTAACGCCAATATTGACCCAGATTGTCAATTATGTAAATGCGCCAATAATTGCCAAAGAGAGGGGCATTAATGTTAAGGAGTCAAAGGTGTCTGAGGTAGAGGATTTTACAAGCCTCATTACATTAAAGGTTAAGTCAGGCACTAAGATAGGCATTGTCTCTGGAACTTTATACAACAAAAGAGACCCTCGCATCGTTCAAATAGACGAGTTTCCAATTGAGGCAGTTCCAGAAGGGTATATGTTGATTCTCTATAATAATGACAAGCCGGGTGTAATCGGGAATATTGGCACTATCCTCGGCAAGAATAATATAAATATTGCAAGGATGCAGTTTGGAAGGGTAACTCAAGGCGGAAAGGCCATATCAGTTGTGGGAATAGATTCTCCTGTATCGCCATCTCTATTGGAAGAGATAAAGAAACTTCCTAATGTACTCTCAGTAAGACAGATAAAGATATGACAGTAGGGGCAGGTTTAAAACCTGCCCCTACTACATCATTGAAGGTTATCTAATATGTTAAAATTAAATAGCACAAATAAACCTTTACTGCCCAAAGGTGTGGGGACATTTTTTCCTGAAAGGGCTGCAAAGAAAAAAAAGATTGAGGAAATAATCCTTACGACCTTTTCTAAATGGGGATTTCAGGATATAGTTACACCCGGATTTGAATTTCTTGATGTCCTTTCAGAGGGCTTGGATGAAGAGCTTATTGACAAGTCATATAAGTTCATTGACAGGGGAACAGGAAGGATACTCGCCTTACGGCCTGATATCACTGCCCAGATAGCGCGGATTGCGGCAGCTTCTTACACAGAAAAGCCAAAACCTCTAAGATTATCCTACAGGACAAATGTATTCAGATATGAGGAAGAGCATGCAGGAAGGGAGCAGGAAATATTTCAGGTAGGAGGTGAGCTGATAGGCGCTGACCTCCCTGAATCAGATGCAGAGATGGTTGCAATTGCAGTTGAATCCCTCAGAGAGACAGGCCTAAATAATTTTGAGATTGCAATGGGACAGATAGGCTTTTTTAAAGGCATGCTGACGAGCGCAGGCCTTGACAGCTCTACATATATAAAGGTAAAGGACGCATTTTCTAAAAAGGAGATGCTGAGGGTTGAGGAGCTTTTATCAGGCATCAGCAAAACCCAGCGCAATAAACTTTTGAAGATTGCAGACCTTTTTGGAAGCGAAGAGATACTTGATAAGGCAGAGGCTATTGCAGACAATAAAGAATCAAAAAAGGCTGTCCAGAATATAAGGGATGTTTATAAGATGCTGAAGCTTTACGGCCTTGACAAATACATATTAATTGACCTTGCAGAAGTCAGGGGATTTGACTATTACACAGGAATCCTCTTTGAGGTCTTTGTAAAAGGAATCGGTTATGAGATAGGAAGCGGCGGAAGATATGACAGCCTGCTCGCAAAATTCGGTTTTGACTGTCCATCAACTGGATTTGCCTTTGATGTGGAGAGGCTTATTGCTGCAGTAGATGCACAGGACATTGAGTTAAAAACAGACGGGGTAAATATCCTGCTCATTGATTTTAATAAAGACAAGTCTGCTGCAATAAAACTTGCAAAGACTTTAAGAGATAATGGCTATAATGTTGCAAGAGACATAATTAAGAGGGATTTAAACAGCTCCTTAAATTATGCAAATGAGTGGGGAATACCAACGGCTGTAGTCATTGGAACAAAGGATTTAAAAATGGATGAGGCATTGATAATAGACACAAAGACTAATGAAAAAAGGACAATAAAAATAAATCAGTTGTCAGAGTTAAAGATTTAGTGTATGGTTTACTGGAGGTAGTAATATGGATATAATAGATGTTGCCCTGCAAAAGCTCCCGCCGCAAAACATAGAGGCTGAGCAGTCTGTGCTTGGCGCTGTTCTCCTTGATAATGCCTCTTTAAACAAGGCAATAGAAATACTTGATGTCTCAGATTTCTATAAGGAGACGCACAGGAGGATATACACTGCAATGCTTGACCTTTTTGAAAAAGGCGACGCAATTGATTTAATTACCCTTACTGACCATCTTCAAAAAAAAGGCGAGCTTGAATTGATTGGCGGTTCATCCTATCTTGCAGCGCTTGTCAATATTGTTCCTACTGCTGCAAATATCAGATACCACTCAAAACTTGTTCATGAAAAGGCTATGCTCAGGAATCTCATTAACACTGCAACAGAGATTGTTACATCAGGCTATGAAAACACGCAGGATATAGAGGACCTTCTGGATTCAGCAGAGAAGAGCATCTTTGCTATATCAGAAAAAAGGATCAAACAGTCCTTTGTTGATGTTAAAGAGATTGTCAAAAGCAGCTTTGAAACAATAGAAAAGCTTTATGAAAGAAAGGAGATGGTAACAGGCCTTGCAACAGGCTTTATTGATTTTGATGAGATGACATCAGGCCTGCAGTTAGGCGATTTAATAATTGTTGCGGGCAGGCCCGGAATGGGCAAGACAGCGCTCTCCCTCTGCATTGCACAGAATGCTGCGATTGAGAAAAAAATTCCTGTTGCAATATTTAGCCTTGAGATGACAAAGGAGCAGCTTGTGCTCAGAATGCTCTGTTCTGAGGCGAGGGTAGATGCGCACAAACTCCGCTCTGGCTATCTTGGAAAAACAGACTGGCCCAAGCTTACAACTGCTGCTGGCAGGCTCTCAGAGGCGCCTATTTTTATAGATGACAGCTCTGCGCTTTCTGTAATTGAGATGAGGGCAAAGGCAAGAAGGCTTATGGCTAAAGAGGGTCTTGGGCTTATTATTGTTGATTATCTCCAATTGATGAGGGGCCGTGGAAGGACGGATACAAGGGAGCAGGAAATCTCAGAGATATCACGTTCCTTAAAGGCGCTTGCAAAAGAGCTACGCACGCCCATAATTGCCATATCCCAGCTTAACAGGGCAGTGGAATCCCGCACTGACAGAAAACCCATGCTTGCAGATTTAAGGGAATCAGGCGCAATTGAGCAGGATGCGGATTTGATAGTATTTGTATACAGGGAAGAGGCTTACAAACCCTGCTCCTGCGAGCATGATGCGCAATGCACATGCGGCAGACGGGGCGTTGCAGAGGCTGTTATAGGCAAGCAGAGAAATGGTCCTGTAGGCACAGTAAAACTTGCGTATATTAATAAATATACGAGGTTTGAGAATCTGGAGAAGAGATAAAATTAATACTTTTCCTTTTATTGACACCAGCAATGTAAAAGATATATAATTATGGTATGAAAAAGAGGGAGGGTGAAAACAGCAGCCTTTGCTTTATGGTCCTTTATTTAGTCCCTTCAAATAAGGCAGAGGAGTATATACCTCCGCCTTTCAAGGTTGTTAATATCCTGCCGGGCTATACAACAGGCGGCTTTTATATTTCAAGCAATTTAGAAGATCCTGAAAAAGTTAACGAGTTTGCGCTTCTTCCAGCATATACACAGTATGAAGGAAAGAGGGGGTTCTATTATAATCCATTGAATATATCAAAAACCCTTTTGCCTCTTCAGCCTGCTGACAGTTACACATCTATTCTTAAAAAGATTGGTGATTTCTTTCACTTTGAGGCATCATACAATAACAGGCAGGTGATAAGCCTGAATCTGCAGCCAAAGCTTAAGAAGATACCTATAAAGATTAATTACCCCTTTTTAGTTGTAAAAGGGAATGGCATTGTCTTTTACAGGCTTAACTGCATATCAAATTTTACCTTTACAAGTTCAGATATTGAAATACCAAGAGAAAGCCCGCTCTATGAGTATCCCTTTAAGTTGAAAGTACTTTCTGGGATGTGGGAGTGCAATAATAGGGTCTCTATAAATGAGCCTGTTCCGATTCTTGGTAAGAAGCTGTCTGTGCAGTTTAGAAGTGGAATGTACGGAAAAAGGGCAAATAGTTTTAGAAGAGAAAGAGTAAAGATATAAACATTCATACAAGTATGCCTGATTACACCGATTAAAATTTAGTTGTAGGCACGGTACGGAAAAAGGGCAAATAGTTTTAGAAAAGAAGGGGCTTAAAAAGGCTTCACAAAAATCGTTTCGCCCGGAGGTGTTAAGATGTTTGGTTTAGGAATGCCGGAATTAATAATAATACTTGTCATTGCACTCCTTGTATTTGGAATTGGAAAACTCCCTGAAATAGGGACAAATCTTGGCAAGGCTATTAAAGGCTTTAAAAAGGGTATGTCTGATACAGAAATAGATGTAACACCCAAGCAAGAGGACAAGGCTGAAAAAAAATAATGGAGGCCTTCAATGCCAGAGGTGTTCAAAAATTTTATAAATGGCGAGTGGGTTCTGTCTAAAACAGGCGCAACCTTTAATGATATCAATCCTGCAGATAAGAGCGATATAGTCGGTGTATTCCCAAAATCAGGCTCAGAGGATATTAATATGGCTGTTGAGGCAGCATCCTCTGCATTTGACAAATGGAGAAAGACACCTGCGCCAGCAAGGGCAGAGATAATTTATAAGGCAGAAAATCTGCTCAGAAAAAGAAAAGAAGAGATTGCAAAGATTGCTACAAAAGAGATGGGAAAGATACTTGATGAGACAAAGGGCGATGTCCAGGAAGGTATAGATACAGCATTTTATATGGCAGGCGAGGGGAGGAGGCTCTTTGGGGATACGACACCGTCTGAATTAAAAAATAAATTTTGCATGTCTGTGAGAATGCCGATAGGCGTTGTCGGCCTGATATGCCCGTGGAACTTTCCTGTTGCAATACCATCATGGAAGATATTCCCTGCACTGATATGCGGCAATACAGTTGTCTTAAAGCCTGCATCTGATGCGCCTGCATCGTCTATGGAGCTCGTCCAGATACTGGAGGAGGCAGGGATGCCAAAGGGTGTTGTTAATCTTGTCCATGGGTCAGGAGAAGAGACTGGTATGGCATTGGTGGAGCACCCAAAGGTTAATCTAATCTCCTTTACAGGCTCTGCTGAGGTTGGAAAGAAGATAGGGGAATTGTGCGGAAGGAATCTAAAGAGATGTTCATTGGAGCTCGGCGGCAAGAATGCGCAGATTGTAATGGACGATGCAAATATAGACTTGGCAGTTGACGGCGCCTTATGGGGCGCCTTTGGAACAACAGGCCAGAGATGCACTGCAACAAGCAGATTGATTGTGCACAAGGCTGTGTTAAAGGAATTTACAGAAAAATTAGTGGAAAGGGCAAAGAAGATTCGGATTGGCAATGGCCTTTCGCCTGATACAGACATGGGGCCTGTAATAAACGAATCGCAATTAAAAAAGATACACAGCTATGTTGAGATCGGCAAAAAAGAGGGCGCAAGGCTTTTAACAGGCGGATATTTTTATGAAGAAGGGGACTGCAAAAAAGGCTTCTTTTATATGCCTACTATTTTTATGGACGGCCACTCAACAATGCGCATTGCGCAGGATGAGATTTTTGGCCCTGTTGTCTTAATAATGCCTGTAAACAGCTTTGATGAGGCAATAGAAGTGATGAACAGCACAAACTATGGTCTGTCATCTTCTGTTTATACAAAAGATATTGACAGGGCATTCAAGGCTGTATATATTGATTACTCTAAAAGGTTACAAAAGGCGCAGATAGATACAGCAAAAGAACATTAAAAAAAGAACTATGTTTCTTAAAAAATATTACGCAATTTTTTTAGTAGTCTTGTTTTGTTTGTTAGCAAACGCAGTTCCTGCCGAACAAAAGCCACAGATTCATGCAAGAAAATTAACGCCAAGGCGTGATTTGTTTATGATGGAGAAGAGGCTCTTTGACATGATTAATTCAGAGCGGCAGGCAAAGGGGCTTACATCCCTAAAATTAGACACAAAGATACAGAAGGCAGCAAGGATGCACAGCAAGGACATGGTTAAAAGAAGATACTTTGACCATGTAAACCCTGACAAACAGAGTGTTGGCAGCAGGCTGAAGGCAGTGAATATTAAATGGACTGCTGTAGCTGAAAATATTGCTTCAAACAAAAACATGGATGACCCGATTGAAACAGCCTTTAAGAATTGGCTGGATAGCTCAAGCCATTACAAAAATATAATAAATCCTGAATATGAGCTGTCAGGCATAGGCATCGCCCAGGCGCAGGATGACACATTCTTTTTTACACAGATATTTGTTAAGCAATAAAAATGAGGCATTAGATGAGTGATTGCACAAAGGTAAAAGGCTATATAAAAAGATATCTGAGAGACGAGCTTGATAAAAAAAAGAGGATGTATGTTGAAGGCCATGTTAAAGACTGCATCATGTGCTGTGCAGAGATGGAGTTTGCAAGAAAAAAGTTCTCTGTAACTGAATTGCTTGAGAATCTTCAACCTCCGCCATCCTTTTTCAGAAGGGCGGCAAATGCCCCAAACAAGATTAAACAAAGATTTAAAAAGGCATTTTTAAAGCGCCCCGTTGTATTACCAGCTTCATTGGTTATATTGCTTTTATTTATTCCCTTTGGCATCTATGCAAATAAGAATAGCTTTTTTAGGCAAACAGAGGAAATAAAACAGACTGCTCAGATTGCACAGGAAATTAAAAAACCTGCGGCCCCTCAGGAGATTCAGCAGAAATCATCTTCTGTCAATCCGACCCAATTAAAACAGGAAAGGAAGGATGAAAAATCAGAGATCAAAAAACAGGAGATTAAGAAGAAAGAAGCAAAGAAAGAGCAGAAGGCAATAAGTACTCCAATAGAAACAGCAAAGACAGAGATAAAGGCTGAGAAGAAGGCAGATGTTGTCATCGCTAAGACAGAGACAACCACAGCAGTTAAAAAAGAGGAGCCAAAGAGCAGACCTTTTTTATTTAGATTGACTCTTAAGTCAGACCTTCAGCCTGATATTATCTTTTCAAAGATTGAGTCACTATCTGAAAATTCAAGCGCTGTAATCCTTTCCACAAAGGGGTTTATGCCTGATAGCAGCGAGAAAAAAGAAGTTCTGGTCAGGATTCCTGAGGAGAAATATGAAGGTTTTCTTTCAGAGATGAAAAATCAGTTTAACGATGTTTCGTCTAAGATAGATATGAATATAAAATTGTCTAATGATATCTCAAAACAGGAAGGGCAGGCCTTTGTTCTTATTGAGATTAATTAGTTCATATCGCCTTTATTCAAAATAGATTGACAAACATGGCATTAAATATTAGAATCCAGTATTATTTTAATAATTACAAGGTATTCTGATATTTAATAATACCGCCATAGGATTCTGTGTTAGAGAGAAACAGCAATTACACACTTTTATTTTATATCTTTCTTGGTCTTATCACTATCTTCAGATTCTGGTTTATTGCCAGCAGCCCCTTTGACCTTGCTGAGGATGAGGCACACTACTGGGAATGGTCAAGGAATCTTGATATAAGCTATTACAGCAAGGGCCCTGTTGTGGCTTATATTATTTTTATTTTTACAACTATCTTTGGCAGCACAGAATTCGGCGTCAGATTTGGCGCAGTTGCGATTTCAGCAGGGATAGCCGTGATAACCTATTATCTTATTAGTGATATCTTTGATAAGAAAAAGGCATTCTATTCTGTAATCCTTTTTAATATCATTCCTGTTTTTGCTGCTGGAGCGCTTATTATGACAATTGACCCACCCTATCTCTTTTTCTGGGCGCTTGCTTTATTCTTTACATATAAGGCGATAAACTATGATAAAAAATGGTGGTACGCTGTCGGCATAGCGCTCGGTATAGGTCTTCTTTCAAAATATACTATGGCTATGTTTATTCCGCTCCTCTTTCTCTTTTTGCTGCTGTCTAAGACAAATAATCACTGGTTAGTAAAAAAAGAGCCTTATCTATCAGTTATTATTGGCCTTATGTTCTTCACACAGGTTATTATATGGAATATCCAGCATGACTGGGTTTCATTCAGGCATGTGGCAGGACAGGCAGGCATATCTTCTGATGACGCTGCATGGGATTTTTATACATCAATTATGAACCTTCTTGAATTTGCTGGCAGCCAGATTGGGATAATAACGCCATTGATATTTATTGGCATGATATATGCGTCTGTTAAGGCAATAAAAAATATCAGGCAGCAGAGGGATATAACTGCTCTTTTGGAAGATGATAAGAAAAAATTCATCGGAGATGATTATCTGTTTTTAATTATCTTTTC
>JACRON010000267.1 GCA_016214425.1 Nitrospirota bacterium | reverse complement strand
GAGTAATAAATTCCTTCGCTTCGCTCGGAATGACAATCACCTTAAACCCTTCATCCTTTCAATTGCCTCTGACATCCGCTCCTTTTTTACTGTAAGGGCAATGCGCACATAGCCCTCTCCATCTTCTCCAAAACCGTTGCCTGGTGTTGTTACAAGGCCTGCCTTGTTTAGAAGATGCGCTGTATAATCTGCTGATGTAAAGCCCTTTGGCGTCCTGAGCCATACATAAAAGGTTGCCTTTGGTATTTCAAACTCTATGCCCAAAGACCTTAACCCTGCAACAAGGACATCGCGCCTCTCCTGATACACCTTTCTGATATCTGCTACAATGGACTGGTCGCATGTCAGGGCCTCTATGCCTGCCTCCTGAACCACCTCAAACACGCCTGAGTCAAGATTGCTCTTAACCTTTCCCAATGCAGAGACTATCTCTTTGTTGCCTACTGCAAAACCTATTCTCCAGCCTGTCATGTTATAGGTCTTTGAGAGTGAGTGAAATTCTATTCCAACTTCTTTTGCGCCATCTACCTCAAGAAAACTCATCGGCTTATAGTTGTCAAAATATATCTCTGAATATGCTGCATCATGTGCAACAATAATATTATTCTTTAATGCAAAATCAATCACCCTCTTGTAGAAATCCCTCTCTGCTATTGCAGATGTTGGATTGTTAGGATAATTTATAAACATGACTTTTGCCTTTTTGGCAATGTCTGCTGGTATTGCATCTAAATCAGGCAAAAAATTATTCTCCCTTTTAAGGGGCATGATATGTGGCTGGCCGCCTGCAAAGAGCGTCCCAGCATTGTAAACCGGATATGCCGGACTCGGCACAAGCGCTATATCGCCTGAGTTTATATATGCAAGTGGAAAGTGGCCTATGCCTTCTTTAGAGCCGATGAGCGTTAAGACCTCATCCTCTGGATTTAGTTTTACATTGAATCTATTTTTGTACCAGTCTGCTACTGCCTGTCTGAAAATGA
This sequence comes from Nitrospirota bacterium, assembly GCA_016214425.1. GTDB lineage: Bacteria > Nitrospirota > CAKKRA01 > 9FT-COMBO-42-15 > 9FT-COMBO-42-15 > 9FT-COMBO-42-15. Next base: position 1,940 of record JACRON010000267.1, on the reverse strand, counting down.
GCAGGCCTTCATAGGATGGATACTGGTGATACTTTTCATTTGTAACTGCCTCTTGCAGTCTCTTTACTATATTTGGCGGCGTCGGAATGTCCGGGTCGCCTATGCCAAGATTTATTATGTCAATGCCTTTTTTAATTGCCTCCTGCTTCATCTTGTCAATAGAGGCAAAGAGATATGGTGGAAGATTTTTTATCCTTTCTGCCCGCTCAACTTTAACCTTCAATATAGATTTTCTCCTTTCGTTATTTTAATCCAAGCACATCCATCATATTATAAAGCCCTGGCTTCTGCTTTACTACCCACTTTGCTGCGCGGATTGCGCCCCTTGCAAAATTGTCCCTTGTATGCGCACGGTGCGTAACCTCTATGCGCTCGCCCATGCCGCCAAAGATGACTGTATGCTCGCCAACAATGTCTCCTGCCCGCACAGTCTGTATGCCGATTTCCTTCTTTTTTCTTTCACCGATTATGCCATGCCGTGCATAGACGGCTACTTCATTGAGATTTCTGTTCAATGCCTCTGCAATAACCTCTGCCATCTTTATGGCTGTTCCGCTCGGCGCATCCTTTTTAAATCTGTGGTGCGCCTCTACTATCTCAATATCATAGTCATCGCCGAGTATCCTTGCAATGTCAGCAATGGTCTTGAACACAAGATTTACCCCTACGCTCATATTAGGCGCCATTACACAGGGAATAGTTTTTGTAAGACCTTTTATCTCTTCTAATTCATCATTTGAAAAACCTGTTGTGCCAATAACAAAGGGAGTTTTTCTTACTGAGGCAATTTTGAGATTTTCAATTGTAGACTTTGGCATAGTAAACTCAATAACAACCTCTGAATCATCAATTATCTTTGAGAGATTGTCTGTAATGAATATGCCCACCTTCCCCCACATAGCAGCCTCGCCAGCATCCTTTCCTACAGACTGATGGCCTTTTCTCTCTATTGCACCTGACAGGCTAATCCCATCTGTCTCCTGAATTAGCGCAATTATCCTTGAGCCCATTCTTCCTGCTGCGCCGTTCACTATTGCCTTAACCATAATGGTTTTCCTCTCACCCCCTCACCCTGACCCTCTCCCACAAGGGGAGAGGGAATATTATTGTTTCCCCTCCCTTGATGGGAGGGGATAAAGGGGAGGGTGGTATATTTTTATGCTATATCAGCCCATACTCCTTTAATCCCTTTTTCAGCTTCTCTAAGTTTGCATCTGACATTGGGCAGAGCGGCAGACGAAACTCTGCTGTGCATTTTCCCATTAAAGATAAAGCTGTCTTTACTGGGATCGGATTCGTCTCACAGAACATCAGGCCATGAAGGTTAAATGTTTTATAATGAAGCCTGTTTGCCTCCTTCAAGTCCCCTTTTTCAAAGGCATCCCACATTGCAGACATTTCCTTTGGGATAATATTTGCTGTAACAGATATTACGCCCTTACCGCCTACAGCATATGTTGGCAATGCAGTAAAATCATCGCCAGATAAGATTGCGATATTATCTCCGCAGAGCTGTATGGTCTCGCTTATCTGCTGTAATGAGCCTGTTGCCTCTTTTATTGCAACTATATTTTTTATCTCTGACAGCCTTGCAACAGTCTGCGGGAGCATATTCACGCCTGTCCTTCCGGGGACATTGTATAGAACAAGCGGTATATCAACATCCTCTGCAATCTTTTTATAATGCCTGTATAAGCCTTCCTGTGTAGGCTTGTTATAATATGGCGTTATAAGAAGCGCTGCATCTGCCTTTGCCTTTTTTGCGTGCTTTGTGAGCATTATTGCCTCATCTGTGCTGTTTGAGCCAGTGCCAGCAATAACAGGCACCCTTCCTTTAACTGCCTCAACTGTAAACTCTATTACGCGATTGTGTTCTTCGTATGAAAGTGTCGCTGACTCACCTGTTGTGCCGCAAGGCACAATACCATCTGTGCCATTTG
>JACRON010000193.1 GCA_016214425.1 Nitrospirota bacterium | reverse complement strand
GTCCTGTTGTTGTTTTGGTTCTTGAAGGCAAGGATGCCATAAAAAAGAACAGGGATTTGATGGGCGCCACTGACCCAAAGAAGGCAGATAAGGGGACTATCAGGGCGGATTTTGCAGATAATATTGAGCAGAACGCTGTTCATGGCTCTGATTCTGCTGAATCTGCAAAGTTTGAAATTCCGTTTTTCTTCAGCAGTATGGAGATGGTAAATTAGTTGGAAGGATTTGATTACATTATAATTGGCGCTGGCGCTGCAGGGCTTGCAGCATTTAGCCTTCTTTCAAAAAATGGTAAAAAGGTTGCAGTAATAGATGAAAGGGAGTCTGCCGGCGGCTCAGCCGCTATTTCCCAAATAGGCGGCTATCAGTTTCCTCAAGGGCCCTTGCTGTTTATGGGTCTTGACAAAGGCCTTTTCCCAACAGCGTTCTCAAAGGCAGGCATCAATAACCTAAAATCTCAAATCTCCGAAGATGTAAGTGCAATTCATGAATTGCACTTACAAATAGTTCTTCCTGAACAGAGAATAAATCTTTATTCAGATAGGCAGGAGCTTTTTGAGGAATTAAATCGTGTCTTTCCCAACAAGATAGAGGCCATAAGAGTTTTCTATAATAAAATAGATGAAATAGCAGAGGCTGCAAAACCGCTGTTTCTGCCTTCAAACAAGGATGATAAGGGCTTTGAAAGGATTTTAAGATTATCTAAAGAGAAGGCAAGAATATTCTTTTCCACTGCTAAATACGGTTATGAAAAGGCATCAAAATTTCTTACAAAAGACTACAAATGAGATTAATCTCCTTTCGCTTGTTGAGGCGCTTACATTCTTAAAGATGGATGCATCAACAATAAGGGACGGGTTTAACACTATATCAAAGGCAATGGCAGATAGCCTTGTCAAAACAGGCAGCATCATCAGATACAATACAAGGATTAAAGAGATAATTCAGGTAAACAACCAGTTTTATGGTGTGCGGCTTAATGACGGCACTGAATTAGAGGCTGCTCATCTTATCTTAAATATTCCACATGTATATTTGCAAAAGGATAAAGGGAAGCAGAGGGTTGCTTATACTATTTACATGGCTGCGGATGAGGATGTGCTCCCTGCTGCAATGAAGGATAACCTTGCCATGTCCTTTGATTTATCAAAATATCCCATTGATGAGAATTTTATGTATATCTCAATTGTCCCGGACAACAGCAGGCAGCCTGAGGGCAAGAGGGGGCTGAAGATCAATATGTTTATTGAGAGAGGCGTCTTGTCTGATGCTGAAAGGCTTGCAGCATTAAAAGAAGAGGCAATAAAACAGATAAAATGGCTGATGCCGTTTTCAGACAACAGGCTTTATTTTATAGGCGATAATTCAGAGGAGCATATAAGGCAGGAAAAAATCGCTGAGCAATTTGAACCATGCGAGCCTTTTAAGCCATACAGACTTTATCCAAACTGCTTTAAATCATTTTTAAAGCATTGTTATCTTATCTCGGATTTTATGCCTCCTTCAGCAGGGACCGGAAGAGAGCTTTTTTCTGCTGTGAGGTTTGCAGAGAAGATAGGCAGATGATAATGTACAGATTGCAAATCTTTATTCCATTTATTCTTTTTCTCTTATTTAGCTGCTCTGCCCCCACACAGCAGATAAAGCATGAGGCGCCTCCTTCTGAAAACCTGACCCTTAAAAAAGACAAAAAAGTCATTGCTGCACAGGTGCTTTTATTCAAAAGCAGCACCTATGAAGAGCTTGAAAAAGAGATGGCAGCAATGAAGGACTCAGGTGTGAATATTGTAATTGTAAGGGTCTTTCACAATAAGGGAGACAGGCATCACGGCTTTGCCTCTCAAAACAAACACCAGTCAGGCGTATATTTTAAGAGCAGGATTGCGCCTGTAATTGATGATGTGTTAACACGGATAATAGACATCGGCCACAGGCAAGGGCTTTTAGTCTATGCATGGATGACTACAAGGAAGATGGACTGGAAGTGGTCTGATTCGCCGAAGTGGCGGGATTCTGCTTATGACCTTAAGACAAAGGACTTTGCATATTCAAAGGGCGGTCTTGATTTATTCAATCAGGATTTTCAGAATTATTTAATATCTATCTACAGGGAGATTGCTGTATCAGGCGTGGATGGAATCCTTATTCAGGATGATTTGGTATACAGGCATACAGAGGGTTTTAGCGATTCTGCAAGGCTTAGTTACAATAACAGCTTTGGCTTTGCATTAAGACCGGAAAATTTCTACAAAGATATTTATGAAAAGGACGGGAAACAATATGTAAAAAATTATACGCCGCTTTTCTGGAAGTGGGCGGAGTGGAGGAATCAGCATATTACACTATTTTTGGATAGCCTTGTCAGAGAGGCAAAAAAAGCATCGCCGAACATAAAGATTGCCCTGAACCTTTATTATGAAACAGTAATTAATCCAAAAAACGGGCTTGCATGGTTCAGTCAGGACATATCATCCTTAAAGAGCATTGATATAGACTATTTTGCAGTAATGGCATATCACAGGCAGATGATGAAGGAGAAGATGCTCAATCTTGATGGCGCCTTAAATATGATTTCAGATATTACTCGCATCGGTGTTGATGCAATTGGCAATAAGGATAAATTATTAATGAAGGTTCAGTCAGTAGACTGGGATACTAAAGAGGCAGTCCCTTCTGATGAGTTAAAAATGGTATTTGAGTCAATTAAAAAGGCAGGTGGTGTAAGCCTTGCCTATGTCCAGAACGGCAACAGCGTCAGCCCCAAAAATTTTCTTGACAAAATGTGAAGCAGTAATTTAGTATCAAGTTCTGTTTAGGAAGGTTGATTAAGATTATATTCATTCTTATTTATTTATAAGGGAGGTGCAATTTATGAGTCCTAATGATTTAAAGTATCACAAAGAGCATACATGGGCGCGTATAAAAGGAAAAAAGGCGACAATAGGCATCACGCATTACGCACAGGAGTCTTTAGGCGATATTGTCTACTTAGAGCTTCCAGAGGTTGACACAGAGGTTGATAAGGATGCCGGGATAGCAGAGATAGAGTCAACTAAGGCAACATCGCCCATAATAGCGCCTGTAAGTGGAAAGATAATTGAGGTGAATGAGGAGCTGTCAGAGAGCCCTGAGATAATAAATGAAGACCCTTATGAAAAGGGATGGATTGCAGTGATTGAGATGTCTAATACAAAAGAAATTGAAGAACTCCTTGATCCAAAAGATTATGACAAGTATGTAGAAGAGGAGGCAAAATAAGAGGGATGGCTGAAAAGAGACTGATTATTCTTGGCGCAGGGCCCGGCGGTTATGTTGCTGCAATCAGGGCTGCACAGCTCGGCGCAAAGGTTACAGTAATTGAAGATACAGAGGTTGGCGGCACATGCTTAAACAGGGGCTGCATCCCTACAAAGGCATTAATAGCCTCTGCTGAGGCAATAGATAAGATTAACAGGGCAGAGGAATACGGCATTGATATTAAAGGCGAGGTAAGCTTCAACCTTTCCAAGATTATAGAAAGAAAGAATAAGGTAGTAGCTATTCAGGTAAAGGGCATCCGCTCACTCTTTAAGAGCTGGGGCATAGAGCTTTTAGAAGGCAGAGGAAAAATCAAGGATGTAAATAAGGTTGATGTTGCATTAAAAGACGGCTCCAACAAAACAGCAGAAGGTGATAATATTATAATTGCAACTGGTTCCCGGCCTGCAAGATTGCCGATATTTCCTTTTGACGGGAAGGATGTAATCACAAGCGACGAGGCATTGAATATAACTGAGATTCCAAAGAGTGTTTTAATAGTTGGCGCAGGCGTCATAGGATGCGAGTTCGCCTTTATCCTGAAAGAGCTTGGCGCTGAGGTAACAATAGTTGAGATGCTTTCCCATGCAGTTGCAACAGAGGATGAGGAGATATCAGAGATATTAGAGAGGGAATTAAAAAAGAGAAAGATAAAGCTCATATTAAACACAAAGATTGAAAAGATTGAAAGGGGCAGCGAAGGCAGTTTGACTGCTGTTTTAAGTGATGGGAAACAGATAAAGACTGAAAAGGTTCTGGTCTCCATTGGAAGGGCATTGAATACAGAGAATATTGGCATTGAGGAGCTTGGGATAAAAAAGGGCAAAAAGGGCGAGATAGAGGTTAATAACAGGATGGAGACTAATGTAAAAGGTATATATGCCATTGGCGATGTTGTTGGCGGCATTATGCTTGCCCATGTGGCATCCACAGAGGGCATAGTTGCTGCAGAGAATATAATGGGGCACAGCAGGGAGATAGATTATAACATTGTGCCTGCAGGCATCTTTACCATGCCGGAGATTGGGAGTGTTGGCCTCAGAGAAAAACAGGCTAATGAAAAAGGCATGGACATCAAAGTTGGCAGATTCCAGTTCAGAGGACTCGGCAAGGCGCATGCAATGGGCGAAATCGCAGGCATGGCAAAGATTATTGCAGATGCAAAGACAGACAAGGTATTGGGCCTCCATATAATCGGCGCCCATGCCGCAGATTTGGTTCATGAGGGCGCTGTTGCAATGAAGCTTGGCGCTAAAGTAAAGGATATTGCAAATACCATCCATGCCCATCCAACACTTTCAGAGGCCATAATGGAGGCATCAGAGGACCTGCACAAGATGGCAATTCATCTGCCAAAACCATAATATCTTAATATTAGAAGTATGTCATTCCCGAATGTTTTTATCGGGAATGACAACATTGGAAGTATAGTGGTATACAAAATAGGAAATTACGGTAGCTTCTGAAAATGCTTGACAAATAAAAGACAGAGCGTTTATTATATTGACCCAACTCATAATAAAAGGGGGAGTGGGTAAAAGCCCTGAGGGGACAAGGGGTATTTATTTTAAAAGAAGGGAGGTGAATTATGAATAGCATTAAAGAAGGTCTCTCAAGAAGGGGTTTTCTAAAGACCGCTGCTTTATTTGGACTTATCAGTACAATAATACCTGATATGCTTTTGCCAAAAAAATTATTAGCTGCTACAGAATCTGGCAGAAAGGCAGCCAATCCAAAGAATCTTACACCAGACGAGAAGCTGCATATTCCTACAGTTGATGTGCCTTTAATTGCAGAGGATGGTAGTATTGTACCTGTTATAGTTACTGTTAATCACCCAATGACACCTGACCATTATATAAAGAGCATCTACATAGTTGATGATTTAAGTAGAATTCCGAGCAAGGGTATATACAGATTCACACCGGCAAATGGGGAGGCCTATATTGCAACAAGGATAAAACTTGGCGAGAGCACAACAGTCCGCGCCATTGCAGAGTGCAATAAGCATGGGAAATGGGAAGGCGGCGCGGATGTAAAGGTTACCATTGGTGGTTGTTAACAGTTTAAACGGTTTTTTTATATGACTCATGAAGAGGTGCAGGCACAGACAGGCATGCCTGCAACATGTGTGGACTGCCATCTTGGAAATGATAAAGAGGCAGACAAGGCAAAGGCGCACGAGGGCGTGCTGGGATTAATGGTTTCCATGAGAAAAAAGGTTGATATCAAAAAGAGAAGCGATCTGACAGGCGCTGATGCTGAATCAGTAAAGCAGATAAATGACCATGGCGGATTCCCTGGCGACAGACTGGCGCCAAGGATTACTGATAAGAATGGGAAGACTGTGAAAAATCCTGATGTCAGGAGCTTTATATATCATGACAGAAATCAGGCGACAGCTGCCTTTAATCCTGAGATTGCAAAGAAGACCTGCGGCAAGTGCCATCCCCAGCAGTTTGAGACATTCCTGAAATCTCCTATGGGTGGCGGTAAAGGCGCCCATACACAGAGCCAGTATGTTGTATGGACAGGGCCTGCTGGTCCCCAGAGCTGCGGCCTATGGACAGGCGACCTGGCACAGCCTGCACAGGATAAGTTTACAGATAAGAATACAAACATCTTTAACAAGGCAAGCTCCATGCCTTTAACACCCGAGGCGTCTGCTGTTAATCAGAAGGTCTGCAACCAGTGTCATGTGGGATGTCTTGACTGCCATTTTGCACCAACAAACAAGGAAGAAGGTAAACCAAAAGAGGGCGTTCACAAATTTATTAGAAAACCTGATACCTTTAGCTGTTATGGTTCTGGCAGGACAATGATGTGCCATGCTGGTCCCCTTGACAGAAGAAGAGGCGATGGTTATGTGAGGGGTAATTTTGCACAGCCAAAGTGGGTAAAAGAACTTAAGGAGAAGAAGGATGTGCACTTTGTAAATAAGTTCGTCTGTGTTGACTGCCATGTAACAAATTCTGAGACAAAGCTCCATGGCGATCAGGTTAGGGACCCGGGTGTAAATACCTGCGCAAAGTGCCACAAACAGCAGGTTGAGGCATACAACAAGAGCAGGCACAAGAATGTAACCTGCGAGGCATGCCATACAACTGCAATCGGCGGATATGCATTTAATTTCTGGGCTCCTGGTAAGACCGCAGGCGTAGATATGCCCCTTGATAGGAATCCAGATTATTACATTGACCTTGATGGCGGCGCCTCTCCGTTGTTGCTGAAAAATCCAAAGGACAAAAAGTGGCACCCATACCATGTGGTACCTCATATATCAGCAACCATTGCAGAGGGCGAGAAGATAAAAACCTCGGGTAAGATTAAATTCCGCAACAAGCCAGATGTTGATATTGCGAGAAGCTACTATTCCAATGATGCCTTTGCAATTACAGCAGATGTTAAAGGCGATGAGACAGACAAGAGGATAATGGCGTGGCTGAATCTTGATAAAGTTGCCCATGCAACAGGCAAGTCAAGGACATGCGAGAGCTGCCATGCCTCAACAGACCAGAAGATAGTAATACCGTTTAAATGGGATGGTCCGCCAGAGCAAGCGTATAGTGATATATTAAATGGCTCATACACAATAGTAGCAGACAAGAAGGGACTCCGCATAGACAACATCAAAGGCACTGGCGGCGGCGCACCTCCTAATGGACTCGCCCAGTTTGTAGGTAAATGGAATGTGCCTGGAAATTATACACTTCCTGCAATAAAAAAGGAGAAATACGAGGGTAAGGCAGCAGAGAAGGAAGTGGAGAATATCCACGGACAGAGGAAGAAGTAAGAAAGTTGTATAGGTTTATTAGGTTGATTAAGCAATAAAAAATATATGGGGATTTTGGGGGAGAAGA
>JACRON010000025.1 GCA_016214425.1 Nitrospirota bacterium | reverse complement strand
GAGGTGTTATATGTCAAGAATAGGTAAAAAACCTATACCTATTCCTTCAGGGATAGATGTTAAGGTAGAAAAAAACAGTGTTTCTGTAAAGGGGCCAAAGGGAGAATTAAAGCAGGATTTTCATCCGAAGGTTGGCGTCAAGGTAGAGAGCGGAAATATCCTTGTCTCAAGGTCCTCAGATGATAGATTTGACAGGGCGCTCCACGGCCTTACAAGAAGTATTATTGCAAACATGATAACAGGCGTAACCAAAGGCTATGAAAAGTCCCTTGAGATCAGCGGGGTTGGTTACAGGGCGCAGGTGCAGGGAAAGCAGCTTGTTATGACACTTGGATTCTCCCATCCTGTTAATTTTGAACTGCCAAATGGCATAGAGGCAGTAGTTGATAAACAGACAAATATTACAATAAAGGGTATTGATAAGTATTTAGTAGGCCAGACTGCTGCAAACATACGCAGTCTGAAAAAGCCTGAGCCTTATAAGGGCAAGGGAATAAAATATGCTGATGAGCATATAAGGCGCAAAGAGGGTAAGACAGGTAAAGGCAAATAGAGTAATTTATTAAAGAGGTGTGAGGAATTGTCTGCGACAGAAAAAAAGCTAATATCAAGAAAGAGGAGACATATAAGGATAAGGAAAAAGGTCTCCGGTACATCTGAAAAGCCGAGGCTCTGTGTTTCAAAGTCATTAAAGCATATTTATGCCCAGATAATTAATGATGATACAGGCGCCACATTGGTGAGCTCGTCTACAATGGACAAGGATGTAAAGGGAAAAATTAAGTCTGCTGGGGATATTAATGCCGCCAAGGTAGTTGGCGCTGCTATAGCTGAAAAGGCGCTCGGCAANNTTTGGAAAGAATTAACATAGAAGGACTGAATCTAAAAGATAAGGTTATATTCATTAACAGGGTAGCAAAGGTTGTAAAAGGCGGAAGGCGGTTCAGCTTCAGCGCCCTTGTTGTTGTTGGCGATGGCCAGGGTCATGTTGGCACAGGAAAGGGAAATGCGGTAGAGGTGCCAGAGGCAATAAGAAAAGCAATAGAGAATGCAAAGAAAAATATTATAAAAGTGCCGCTTAAAAAGAATACAATACCCTTTGAGGTGATGGGACATTATGGCGCAGCAGATGTCTTGTTAAAGCCTGCATCAGAGGGAACTGGCATTATTGCAGGAGGCCCTGTGCGCGCAATCATGGAGATGGTCGGCGTCCATAATGTATTGAGCAAGTCACTCGGCAGTGGTAATCCAAATAATGTTGTCAGGGCGACACTTGACGGCCTGCTTAGGATAAAAAAGGGAGAGGATATTGCAAAGCTGAGGCGCAAGGCAGAGGCAAGTAACCCTGCTAACGCAGGCAATGCATAGAAGGCGGAGTTATTAATGGCAAAGGAACTATCAGTTACACTTAAAAAGAGCCCTATTGGCAAGATAGGGAAGCATAAATCAATTATCAGGGGTCTTGGCCTGAAAAGACCTAACCAGTCAGTAGTCCTTAAAGACACACCCCAGATAAGGGGTATGGTAAACAAGGTGGCATATTTATTAAATGTAGAAGAAAAGTGAGAGGTAATGCAAAATGAAAAGTGCAAATTGAAAAATGCAAAATGAAAAAATAATTTTGCAATTTGCACTTTAAAATTTTCATTTTTCAATGGAGCGTAGCGACGATAATGAGATTAAATGAATTATCACCTGCAAAAGGTGCAAGGAAAAAGGAAAAGAGGATAGGCAGGGGCCCTGGTTCAGGGCATGGCAAGACTGCAACCAAGGGGCATAAAGGCCAGAATGCCCGTGCAGGAGGGCCTAAGGGGCCGGGCTTTGAAGGCGGGCAGATGCCTTTTCAAAGGCGCATGCCTAAGAGGGGTTTTACAAATGTCTTTAGAAAGGAATATGCAATATTAAATCTCGCTGACCTCTCTGAATTCAAAAGCAGTGATATTATAACACCTGATATGCTTTTGGAAAAAGGCGTAATAAGCAAATTAAAAGATGGACTAAAGATATTAGGGGAAGGAGATTTAAAAGGGCCTTTAACAATCAAAGCCAACAAGTTTAGCAATAGCGCCTTAAAAAAGATAGAGGCTGCTGGCGGCAAGGCAGAGGTAATCTAAGTTGCTTGAAAGATTGGTTTCCAGTTTTCAGAATATTCTTAAGATTCCTGAACTGAGAATAAGGTTATTCTTTACCCTCGCCATGCTTGCTGTCTACCGCGTTGGCGCCCATATACCGACACCCGGCATAAATAATGAGGCATTAAGCCGCTTTCTTACTGAAAAGGGCGGGGCGCTCATGGGCTTCTTTGACATGTTTTCCGGCGGCGCCCTTTCAAAGTTGTCAATATTTGCCCTTGGTATAATGCCCTATATCAGCGCATCTATTATCTTGCAGCTTCTTACTGTTGCATGGCCGCATCTGCAGGCGCTTGCAAAGGAGGGCGAAGCAGGAAGAAAAAAGATTATACAATATACAAGATACGGAACAGTAGTTATCAGCGTGATTCAGGCAACTGGTATTGCAATCGGCCTTGAAGGGATGAGCGAGGGAATATTTGTCCAGAGCCCCGGCTGGTCATTCAGGATAATGACAGTTATAACATTGACTGCTGGCACAGCCTTTATAATGTGGCTTGGCGAGCAGATTACTGAAAGGGGGATTGGGAATGGCATATCCCTCATTATATTTGCAGGCATTGTTGCGCAGCTTCCTTCGGCAATTACCAATACTATCAGACTTGCACAAACAGGCGAGATAAAGACCACGGTTATTGCTATATTGCTTGCGATGATGTTTGTGGTAATAGCCGCTATTGTATGTGCAGTATGCAAAGAGGATTGTCGGCAGAAAGGTATACGGCGGCCAGAGCACATATATACCATTAAAGATAAATACAGCAGGCGTTATTCCGCCGATATTTGCGTCATCGCTTTTGGCGTTTCCTGCAACTGTTGCAGGCTTTATAGATATCCCATGGGTGCAGAGCATAGCAAAACAGTTTGGACCAGGCGGCGTTATACATATTATTTTATATGCAATACTGATAATATTTTTCTGTTTTTTTTATACCGCTGTTGTGTTAAATCCAGTAGACCTTGCAAATAATATGCAAAAATACGGCGGATTTATACCAGGGGTAAGGCCTGGACAGAGGACTGCGGATTATATATACGGCATATTGACAAGGGTTACCTTTGGCGGCGCAATGTATCTTGCGGCTATATGTGTATTGCCTGAAATACTTATATTATATCTGAATGTCCCCTTTTATTTTGGTGGCACCTCCCTATTAATTGTTATTGGCGTCGGATTGGATACTGTACAGCAGATTGAGTCTCATTTAATAACACGGCATTATGAAGGATTTATGAAAAAGGGGAAGATCAAGGGGAGGATAGGATAAAAAAATACAAGAATGATTATTCTGAAATCCCAGCAAGAGATTGCTAAAATGGCTTTTGCAGGAAGGATTGTTGCTGAGGTATTGGAGGGATTGAAGAATCTTGTTAAGCCGGGAATAACAACCTTAGAGTTAGATGAATTTACTGAAGAGTTTTTAAGAAAAAAGGGCGCTAAGCCGGCGTTTAAGGGTTACAGGGATTATCCAGCAACCATCTGTGCATCAATAAATAATCAGGTGGTTCATGGAATCCCGTCAGATAAGGTTGTATTAAAGAATGGCGATATAATAAGCATTGACATAGGCGCTGTAATAGACGGTTTCTATGGCGATGCAGCAATTACCCTGCCTGTGGGGGATATCTCCACAGAGGCAAGCAGGCTCTTAAAGATTACTGAGACAGCCCTCTACGAGGGCATAAAGATGGCAGTTGCAGGCAGGAGGCTGTCAGATATATCAAATGCAGTTCAGGCCTGTGTTGAGGGGAATGGCTATTCTGTTGTCAGGGACTTTGTTGGACATGGGATAGGCCAGTCCCTGCATGAGGAGCCGCAGATTCCGAATTTCGGCAAGGCAGGCCAGGGGCCGAGATTAAAGAGCGGGATGACCCTTGCAATAGAGCCGATGGTAAATATGGGGCGCTGGGAGATACAGATTCTGGAGGATAACTGGACAGCAGTAACAAAGGATGGAAGCCTCTCAGCCCATTTTGAGCATACAGTAGTTGTAACTGATAATGCGCCGGAGATATTGACGAAGCTGTGATATAAGTTTTAATTGCGACTTCTTTATGTCATTCCCGCAGAGTTTTTGAGCTATCTTTCGCTACTCCGTAGCTACAGAGTAGCGGAGGATAAGCGGGAATCTAAAAAAGACTGGATTCCTGCTAAATACATGCAGGAATGACAACAGAGGGCTTCAGTAATAAGAGGTGTTATAAAGAATGCCAAAGGAAGAGGCAATAGAGGTTAGCGGGAAAATAATAGAAAACCTTCCCAATGCAATGTTCAGGGTAGAGCTTGAGAATGGGCATAAGGTTCTTGCCCATATATCAGGCAAGATGAGGATGCACTTTATAAAAATTCTGCCAGGGGATAAGGTGACAGTTGAGTTGTCGCCTTATGACCTGACAAGGGGAAGGATAACATATCGCTTTAAATAGAGGATAATAATATGAAGGTAAGGTCATCAGTAAAACCGATTTGCGTAAAATGCAAAGTGGTAAAAAGGAAAGGTGTAGTAAGAATCATTTGTGAAAATCCCCGTCATAAACAGAGGCAGGGTTAAAGATAGAGCTTTGAGTTCGGCGTTAAGAGTTCGGTGAATTAGGTGCTCCGAACTCCGAACTGAAAACGCCAAACTGTTTTTTTAAAGGGAGGTAAACTTGGCAAGGATAGCAGGCGTTGAATTACCAGTTAATAAAAGGGTGGAGATAGGGCTTACATATCTCTACGGCATCGGCAGGCCTACTGCACAGAAGATATTAAAAGAGGCAAATGTAAGTCCGGATACAAGGATTAAAAACCTCAGGGAAGACGAGATTATCAAGCTGAGGGAGATTATTGAGAATAATTATAAAATAGAAGGCGACCTGCGCCGCGATGTATCTATGAATATCAAGCGGCTTATGGATATAGGCGCATACAGGGGATTGAGGCACAGGCGCGGTCTTCCAGCAAGGGGACAGAGGACAAGGACAAATGCGAGAACCAGAAAGGGACCAAAGAAGACCATAGGTGGAAAGAAGAAAGAGGCTTAACTGAAAGGAAGATATTATGGTAAATAAGAAGGCAGGCAAGAAAAAGGAAAAAAAGAATATTCAGATTGGAGTTGCACATATACAGGCAACATTTAATAATACGATTGTTACAATATCTGATACTAATGGCAATGTAGTATCATGGTCAAGCGCCGGCAACCAGGGCTTTAAAGGTTCAAGAAAGAGCACGCCCTTTGCTGCCCAGCGCGCAGCAGAGAATGCTGCAAGAAAGGCTATGGAATACGGACTAAGACAGGTAGATATTTATGTAAAGGGTCCTGGCTCAGGCAGGGAATCTGCCATAAGGGCGCTTCAGGCAGCAGGGCTTAAGATAAATCTGATTAAAGATGTGACACCTATCCCGCACAATGGCTGCAGGCCGCCAAAGCGGAGAAGGGTGTAGAAACGGCATTCTCCGAATGCCTAATTTAAAATTGAAAATTGAAAATTTAAAAATGAAGAGAAATAATTTTTCAATTTAAGTTTTGCAATTTTCATTTTGCAATTCTCGCAAGGCGAGTAAATGGAGGTTAATAATTGGCAAGGTATATTGGTGCAGAATGTAAACTCTGCAGGAGAGAAGGTGTAAAGCTCTTTTTAAAAGGCGAGAGATGCTATAAAGACAAGTGCGCCTTTGAGAGGAGGAGCTATGCCCCCGGCCAGCATGGTCAGTCGCGCAGGGCAAAGATATCTGAATACAGCACTCAGCTCAGGGAGAAACAGAAGCTGAAGAGGATATTCGGCGTGCTTGAGCGTCAATTTAAAAACTATTTTAAGAAGGCAGAGATGGCAAAAGGCATTACAGGCGAGAACCTTCTGCAGCTTCTTATTAGAAGGCTTGACAATATTGTCTATGAGATGGGCTTTGCATCGTCAAGGGTTCAGGCAAGGCAGTTTGTAAGGCACGGGCATATATTGGTTAACAGCAGAAGGGTAAATATTCCTTCTTATTTGGTTAAGAGCGGTGATGTAATTGAAGTAAACGAAAAGAGCAGGCAGTTAGAAGGCATTAAGGCAGCAGTTGCTGCCGGCGAGGGCAGGAGCATACCAAAATGGCTTGAGATTGACAGGGCAAACTTTAAGGGCAATGTAGTCAGCCTTCCGACAAGAGAAGAGATGATGCTGCCTGTTTCTGAGCATCTGGTAGTGGAATTATATTCAAGATAAACTTTGATGGGCGAGGCGGCGCCTTGCCACTATATCGCTTTGCCGACCATTTAAAACTTTTGAATATTGCGCCAAGGGGGAATCTATGATAATAAAATTAAAGGATTTTCAAATTCCAAAGAGACTTGAGTTCGAAAAAGACACATATTCTGATACCTACGGGAAATTCTTTGCAGAGCCCTTTGAGAGGGGATTTGGCACAACCATTGGAAACTCTTTAAGGAGGATACTGCTTTCATCTATTGTGGGCGCTGCAGTTACGTCCATAAGGATAGAGGGCGTTCTGCATGAGTTTACATCCATACCAGGAGTAAAGGAGGATGTAACAGATATTATACTTAATATAAAGGCATTAAGACTGAAGCTCCATTCTGACAATTCAAAGACTATATATCTTAAAAAGAAAGGGCCGGCTATAATCAAGGCATCGGATATAGCGTCTGATGCAGATATTGAGATAATGACGCCTGACCTTCATATTGCTACATTGGATAAGGATGCAAAGCTTGAGATGGAAATGACAGTGAAACACGGCAGGGGCTATATCACTGCGGAAAAGAATAAGGAAGAAGGCCAGCCGATCGGCATGATACCAATAGACTCCATATTTTCTCCAATCAGGAGGGTAAATTACCATGTGGAGAATGCCAGGGTCGGGCAGGAGACAGACTACGACAGGCTGATACTGGAGGTGACAACAGACGGGAGCATCAAGCCTGACGATGCTGTTGCCTATGCAGCAAAAATATTAAAGGACCACATGAATATATTCATCAATTTTGACGAGGAAGAGGAGATTATTGAGCCTCATGTAGAGGAGAAGAAGGAGGAGGAGATCAACAGAAACCTCCTTAGAAGCGTTGATGAGCTTGAGCTCTCTGTAAGGGCATACAACTGCCTGAAGAATGCAAATATAAAAACAATAGCAGAGCTTGTGCAGAAGTCAGAGGCAGAGATGTTAAAGACAAAGAATTTCGGCAGAAAGTCTTTAAATGAAATAAAAGAGATACTTGCTGAGATGGGGTTGACATTGGGAATGAAATTAAAAGATACCCAGCTTATGGAAAAGGCAGAGAAGGGATAAAAAAATAATTTTAAGAGCGAAGCTATTAGGTTGACAATACATTAAATTATAGGAGAGGGATATTGATATGCGCCACCGTGTTGGAGGCAGACAATTAGGACGGAATACATCGCACCGCAGGGCACTGTTTAGAACCCTTGTTACATCGGTTTTGGATAAGGAAAAGATAGAGACAACTGTTGAGAAGGCCAAAGAAATCAGGCCGATGGTTGAAAAGATGATTACCTTTGGGAAGAGGGGTGATCTTAATTCAAGGAGGATAGCTGCATCATTTATCAGTACAAGGGATGTAGTTAAGAAGCTCTTTGATACTATTGCCCCAAGGTTTAAAGACAGAAACGGCGGGTATACAAGGATTATAAGGACAAGGAGAAGGGTAGGCGATGGCGCAGAAATGGCAGTGATAGAGCTGCTCGGCGAGGCAAAGCCTGAGGAAAAGAAAGAGGAGAAGAAGACCACAGCAAAAAAGGCAAAGGTAGAAGCAAAGGCCAAAGCTGAGAAGCCTGCAAAAAAAGAGAAGGAAGCAAAGCCGAAGTCAAAAGAGGCAAAGGCGCCTAAGACTGAAAAGGCTAAAGAGAAGCCTAAAGAAAAGACAAAAAAGAAGACAAAGGAAAAAGAACCCCCGCAATAATGCAGGAGCGAGAATAATTCTTGGCCCGGCATTACTTGACAATATGTAACAATTTCAGTTAAACTATCCTAAAATGCTTGATGGACTTACTTCAAAACTTGATGCGATCTTAAAGAAGATAAAGGGCAGGGGTGTTCTTAATGAGCAGAACATCAGCGATTCCTTGAAAGAGGTAAGGCTTGCCCTCTTAGAGGCAGATGTAAATTTTAAGGTTGTTAAGGATTTTATTGACAAGATTAAAGAGAAGGCCCTCGGAAAAGAGGTAATGGAGAGCCTGACGCCTGGTCAGCAGTTCATCAAGATTGTCCATACAGAATTATGCGCTTTGATGGGTGAAACGCAGACGCCTCTTCACCTTTCGCCAAATCCGCCGACCATTATCATGCTTGTCGGATTGCAGGGTTCTGGAAAAACAACCACTGCCGGCAAGATAGCAGGCTATTTTAGTAAAAATAATAAGAAGGTGTTTCTTGTCCCGGCAGATACTGCAAGGCCGGCAGCAATACAGCAGCTTATTACGCTTGGCAGTCAGTTGAAGATAGACACATTTAATCCTTCTGATGAAAAGAGTCCTGTAAAAATCTGCAAGGATGCCTATGACACTGCATGGAGGCAGGGATACGATGTTGCTATAATAGATACAGCAGGAAGGCTTCATATTGATTCGGATTTGATGAATGAGCTTAAAGAGATAAAGGGCAAAATCAATCCAAATGAAGTCTTATTAGTTGCTGATGCAATGACAGGCCAGGATGCAGTGAATATAGCTGAGCGGTTTAATACAGATATAGGACTGACAGGCGTAGTCCTGACTAAATTAGACGGCGATGCAAGGGGAGGCGCTGTCCTCTCCATAAAGGCTGTTACTGGAAAGCCGATAAAGTTTATTGGCATAGGTGAAAAGCTTGATGCCCTTGAGCCATTCCATCCTGACAGGATGGCGTCCCGTATACTTGGGATGGGAGATGTCCTCTCCTTAATTGAGAAGGCGCAGGAAGTATATGACCAGAAAAAGGCAGAGGTATTGGAAAAGAAGCTGCGCACCCAGTCCTTTACATTGGAGGACTTTATGGACCAGCTCAGGCAGATTAAGAAGATAGGCTCGCTTGACCAGATTATCGGCATGATAC
The DNA here is from genome assembly GCA_016214425.1 of Nitrospirota bacterium. Lineage (GTDB taxonomy): Bacteria > Nitrospirota > CAKKRA01 > 9FT-COMBO-42-15 > 9FT-COMBO-42-15 > 9FT-COMBO-42-15. Next base: position 1,756 of record JACRON010000025.1, on the reverse strand, counting down.
CCGGATTGAACAGGCTTGGCAATGTTTCTAATACAGCCTTGCCTGAAAAAGAGATAACAAAGGTTGAGGCTATAATAAATTCCATGACTAAGAAGGAGAGGTTGAATTCAGATATTATAAACGGCAGCAGGAGAAAAAGGATTGCAAATGGAAGCGGGACACAGGTGCAGGATGTGAACAGGCTTTTAAAGCAGTTTCTTCAGATGAAGAAGATGATGAAAACAATGATGTCAGGCGGCAAAAGGGCAAGGTTTATGCCCAATGCCTTTCCGTTTATGAGATAAATAAAAAATAGAAGAGAAATGAGGTGATTAAGTGGCAGTTAAGATAAGGCTTACAAGAATGGGAAAACACAAGAGGCCATTCTATCGTATAGTTGTTGCTGATTCAAGGATGCCGAGAGACGGCAGGTTCATAGAAATACTTGGCACATACGATCCTTTGGCAAACCCGGCAGCCGTGAATGTCAAGACAGAAAAGACAGTTGACTGGCTGAAAAAGGGTGCTCAGATGACTGATACAATCAGGATGATCTTTAAAAGGAGCGGTGTAATACAGCAGTTTAAAGGTGTTCAGGGAAAATAGTTTATAACTGGATTTGCAACTGCCCAATGCGGGGCGCTATTGGCAAGGGAGGTGCTGGCGATGAAAGAGCTAATTGAGTACATTGCAAAGTCTCTTGTGGATAAACCCGAGAGCGTATCAGTAAATGTGGTTGAGGGTGAAAAGACCACCGTTGTTGAACTTAGGGTTGCTCAGGAGGATCTGGGTAAGGTAATCGGCAAGGATGGCAGGACTGCAAGGTCAATGAGAACAATCCTGAATGCTGCTGGAACTAAGCTGGGCAAGCGTTGTGTCCTTGAGATATTAGAATAGCAGTATAATGGCCCAAGACCTCATAACCATCGGGAAGATACTAAAGACCCGGGGCATTCGCGGTGAGCTTAAGGTGCTCCCTCTAACAGATTTTTTAGAGCGCTTTAATGAACTGAAAGAGGTAATCCTGACCTCGCCTGACGGGAATGATGTTAAGTATAAGATTGATAGCGTCCGCTATCAAAAGGGTTTTGTGCTTCTGAGCCTTGAAGGATGCAAGACAATAGATGAAGCAAAGAGGCTTATAAACTGGTCTGTAAGGATACCAAAAGAACTGGTCAGGGAACTGACTTCTAACCATTACTATTGGTCTGACCTTATTGGCATGACGGTTTATTCAGACGCAGGTTTTCTTGTTGGAGAGATTATAGATGTCTTTTCAACAGGGAGCAATGATGTTTTTGTAGTGAAGGGAAAAAAGAAGGAGTTTCTGATTCCAGCTACCTTAGAGGTTGTGAAAGATGTTGATGTTAAAAATAAACGGATGACCATACACATTATAAAAGGGCTTATAGGAGATGATGAGATGTGACATCCTAACCTTATTTCCAGAGATGGTCTCTTCTGTATTAGAGGAGAGCATACTCAAGAGGGCGCAGGAAAAGGGCCTCTTGAAAACGCGGGTGATTAATATCCGCGACTATACAACTGATAAACACAAGATGGTTGATGATTATCCCTATGGCGGCGGCGCAGGGATGGTCATGAAACCAGAGCCAATATTCAATGCAATTGATGCAATAAAAAAGGATTATCCTGAATTAAGAATAATAATGGTTTCACCACAGGGTGAGACATTTAATCATGACAAGGCAGTTGAGCTAAGCAGAGAAAAAAACAGGCTTGTTTTTATTTGCGGCCATTATGAGGGGATTGATGA
>JACRON010000192.1 GCA_016214425.1 Nitrospirota bacterium | reverse complement strand
TCCGATAAGCGTCTATGTTCAGAATGGCAAGACTTATATAAGCGCTTTAAGGCCAAGGGTGATAGCAGATTTTTATCCCAAATCTGATATTAAATCAATTGCAGATGAGGTGGACAGGTTTATTCTCAGTATTGTTGATGAGTCAAGATAGGAGGAATATTATAATGAATAATTTAAAGACTATCATGTTGTCGCTGGTTGCAGCCATTTTCTTTTTTAATCTAAATTTAGCCGATGCCATTGGAAAAGAAAAACTTCCCCTTACACATATTCACGGTATTGCAATAAATCCTGATAACCCAGAAACTATATATGTAGGGACTCATATCGGCCTGCTTTTATGTGATTCAAAGGAGTGTGAACTTGTTGGTGATGATAGGTCAGATTATATGGGATTCAGTATATCCACTGACGGCAAAACCTTTTACACCAGCGGCCATCAGCAGCCAACAGGAAAAAACAGGGGATTGAGGAGGTCATTGGATAGGGGAAAGACATGGGAGATATTATCTTTGGATGGCGATGTGGATTTCCATGCACTAAGCGCAAATCCTTCTGTGATTTATGGATGGTACTGGAAATTGTATAAGAGTATAGATGGAGGTAAAAGCTGGGCATTTCCAGATGCAAAGGGCATGCCTCCAAAGGATGAGAATAAGCCAAGTCCATATTCCCCGATCATCTCCCTTGCCATAGACCCAGCAGATACAAATATTTTATGGGCAGGGACTAACAAAGGTCTTTATAAAAGCAATGATGGTGGTGCGAACTGGAAGAAGATTAATGCTGTATCAGATGCGCCTGTACTTGCAATATACATATATCCAGATAACAAGAAAGAGATGTATCTTTCTTTATTTAAAGAGGGTATCTTAAAAAGTACAGATGGAGGAAATAGCTGGAGTAAGGCTGGGACGGGTATTAATGAGAACGATGTCATAGGATACATTGCAGCATCTCCGAAGGATAGAAAAATAATTTACTCTGCAACATATAAGACTACCCTCTACCGCTCAGATGATGATGGTAAATCATGGGTGGTATGGAGGAGATAAAAGGAGGAGAAGATGAATAGGTTAATGACTATTTTAGCGGTTTTGCTTGTTTTAGGCATCACTGATGCAAATGCGCAGATGGGTGGCGGCAAGACAGGTGAACAGTCTGGACAAACGGGGCAGGGAATGATGATGGACGAAGGCATGATGCAGAAGTGTCAACAGATGATGACAGGCCAAGGCATGATGATGGGACAGGGAATGATGATGAGGGATATGATGCAGATGATGATGGACATAATGAAGATGCAGAAGAATATTATGAAGGAGACGAAGCCTGCTGAGAAGAAGGAGATGATGAAAGAGGTGGATAAGATGATGGAGAGGATGGAAAAGATGATGTCCGAGATGAGGGGCATGATGATGCAGGAGATGAAGGGGGGCATGGGCGCTGCTGAACCAAAAAAAGATGTGCAGAAGAACAGCCCACAAAAAACTCAGGAAAAATCAGAGGCAGGGGTTACTACTAAGGTATCCTTTGAAGGAAAGAACGGTGTTTTGAGCTTTAAGATTGTCCTTGATTCGCATACTGTTAGTTTCGACGAATATAAATTTGACGAGATAATCATTCTCAGGGCTGATGGGAAGGAGTATAAAACAAGGATAAGATCACAGGAGGGTTCAGGGCATCACCGCTCAGCAGTTGTGGAGTTTGAAAACCCGCGTACAAAGACAGTGGAAATTGTTGTTAAGGCCGTCGCTGGTGTGAGCGAGCGGATATTTAAATATCAACTCTAAATGTGAGAGGCTATCAGCTAAACCGTGAAACTTAACCTCGTAGAAAAATTTATAACGAACAACCCCATCAGGGCATTTGGTCAACGGTATATAGAAGGGCCGATGCTGAGAAAGATGGGGAGCCTTAAGAAATATCCTTTATGTCTTGAGATTGGGTGTGGCAGGGGAATAGGTGCTGAGATAATAGTTGAGCAATTCGGGACTGATAGGGTTATAGCCACAGACATAGACCCTGAACAGATTGAAAGGGCAAAAAGGGGTCTTAAGACAGAGTTTAAGGACAGGATAGAATTTAAGGTATCCGACGCAATGGCGCTGGATGAATCTGATGAGACATTTGATGCGGTCTTTTCCTTTGGGGTTATACATCATATGGAAGACTGGGGAAAGACAATAAAGGAAATTGCGAGGGTTTTAAAACATGGAGGGGAATTTTTCTTTGAAGAACCCCTTCGTGGCTTTACAGGCATTTTTACGAAAGGTTCACTGTTCAGCGTAATTGCAACTCATCCTGAGGGAGGGATGTTTAGTTTTGAAGAGTTCAGGGATGAACTTAAAGATAACAAAGTGGATATAATTAATTTAAAGCATTTCAGAAAAATATGCATATTTGGTGTTGGGAGAAAAAGATGATGGCCATAGACCCTGTTTGTAAAATGACAATAGAAGAAAAGGACGCAGTTGCAACATCCGCATATAAGGGTGTCATCTACTACTTCTGCTCAATGCCGTGTAAGGAAAATTTTGATAAAAGCCCCGAGCTCTTTATAAGTGGAAAAGTTAATCAAATGGAAAAGGCGATCCCTACAATACCAAAGGCTATGAGTGAGATGGCAAAAGACCCGATATGCGGGATGGTTATCCCAAAGGATCGCTCTATAAAGAGAGAGGTCGGAGGAAGGACATACTATTTCTGCAGTGAGAGCTGTGTAAGGACTTTTGAGGCGCCAGAGGCAGAGCTTAAGTCAATGAAGAGGAGGGTCGCCATTGCCCTCACAGGCGTCCTTGTCCTTGCAATCTTCAGGGCAGCGGTATTTCTGGGCCTTGCCGCAGGGGCTACAATCCTCACATGGGTGCCAATACCATGGCTGCCGTGGTTTACATGGGGAGTATGGCTGTTTATTATTACAACACCGATTATGATTTTTGGCGGAAAGGGGTTTTTTGTAGGCGCATGGCAGGCCATCATAAACAGGGTAGCCAATATGGATCTCCTTATTGCCATTGGCACATCCACTGCGTATATTTATAGCGCCTTTGTCGTCTTCTTTCCCGGCATATTGCCTGTTAAGGAGGAGAATGTCTATTTTGAGGTTTCAGCTATTATAATTGCCTTTGTCCTGCTCGGCAAGTATATGGAAGAGATAATCAAGAAACGGAGTTCTGCTGCTATTCGCAAGCTCCTTGACCTCAAGCCTCAAACAGCAAGGGTTATAAGAGAAGGCGCTGAGGTTGAAATTCCTGCTGAATCGCTTATGGTTGATGAGATTGTTGTTGTCAGGCCAGGAGAAAAAATACCCACAGACGGTGTTGTGTTAGATGGCCACTCCTCTGTGGATGAAAAGATGATAACAGGAGAAAGTGTCCCAGTTGAAAAGGAGGCAGGCGACGAGATAATCGGAGGAACAATCAACAAGGTTGGCTCCTTTAAATTTAGGACAACGCGGGTTGGTGCTGACACAACATTGAGTCAGATAATAAAGATGGTTGAGGAGGCACAGTCATCATCAGCGCAGATTCAGAGGCTCGCTGACAGGGTAGCCTCCTATTTTGTTCCAGCGGTTATCGGGGTTGCATTTTTATCTGCCATTATCTGGCTGCTTATAGGGAACTTTACAATGGCGCTTTTGTCCTTTGTAGCGGTTCTGATTATAGCCTGCCCCTGCGCGCTCGGCATTGCGACACCTGCAGCCTTAATGGTTGGGGTTGGCAAGGGGGCTGAAATGGGGATACTAATAAGGGGGGCTGAATATCTTGAAAGGGCGGAAAAACTGAACATAATAGTATTTGACAAGACAGGCACACTCACAAAAGGCGAGCCTGAGGTTACTGAAATAGTCCCAGCTCAAGGGATTAAAAAAGAAGAGGTTCTCCTGCTTGCAGCTATAGCTGAGAAGGGCTCGGAACATCCGCTTGCAGAGGCTATAATAAAAATGGCAAATATGACGGGGCTTTCTGTCCCTGATGCTGAGATATTTGAGGCTATCCCAGGTCATGGCGTTAAGGCAAAGGCTCAGGGTATGGGAATCCTTATTGGCAATAGAAGGCTTATGAAAGAGATGGACATTTCTATTGAAGATAAAGAAACAATCATATCAAGGCTTGAGGAAAATGGCAACACTGTGATGATTATTGCCATCAATCCCCCCAGCCCCCCTTTAATAAAGGGGGGTGAGGGGGGATTATTGGGATTGATCGCTGTTGCTGATACCCTGAAAGAACATGCCGAAGATGTAATTAGGGGTCTTAAAGCTGAGAAGGTTGAGGTTGTTATGCTTACAGGAGATAATGAAAGGACAGCAAAGGCCATAGGGGCAAAGATAGGAATCAACAAGATTATCTCCAATGTCCTCCCTGGCGATAAGGCAAAGGTCATTAAAAGACTCCAGAACGAAGGCAAGGTCGTTGCAATGGTCGGGGATGGGATAAACGATTCCCCTGCCCTTGCGCAGGCGGATATTGGAATAGCCATAGGGAGCGGATCTGATGTGGCAAAGGAGGCAGGCGGTATTATACTTGTAAGGAATGACCTGAGGGATGTTATCAAGGGCATTAAACTAAGCAGGGCAACAATGCGAAAGATAAAGCAGAACCTATTCTGGGCATTTATTTATAATACTATCGGCATACCTATTGCTGCATTTGGACTCCTGAATCCTATAATTGCGGCAGCAGCTATGGCCTTGAGCTCGCTTTCTGTTGTCGCCAATTCTGCGACATTGAAGGCGCTCAGGATAGAGGCGGCATAATAAAATGAAGATGAACAAGATCATCTGGCTCTGCCCTCTGCTTATGACAGCACTTGCAGCGTGGGTATTTACTCTGCTGGGATTTACCATATGGGCTGCTGTGCTTATGGCGCTCCTCCTCGTCTGCCCGGCCATCATTTTATATGGCGTGATAACAGTAACCCTGCATCCGAGGTCCATCTTGCCGGAAACCCTGCATACCCGCGGCATGCCCCTTGACATATTGGCGCCGGTATACGACTGGTATTGCCCCAAGATAGGCCTCGGTCAAACCTTTAGGCAGGAGACTTTGCGGCATGCGGAGCTGAAGGCAGGCGAATATGTCCTTGATGTGGGCTGCGGAACTGGGGCGCTCACGAGGCTTGCGGCCAAGGCCGTAGGTCAAGGGGAAAAGGCCATTGGCATAGACCCTTCAGCGAAGATGATAGCAATAGCCTTGAGGAACGCAAACGCAGAGGGCAGCAGGGTAGAATTTAAGCTCGCAGTAATAGAAGACATCCCTTTTGAGGCTAATACCTTTGATTGCGTGCTTTCAAGCCTGATGCTCCATCATCTCCCTCCTGACCTCAAAGTAAAAGGGCTATCAGAGGTATACAGGGTGCTGAAGCCCGGAGGCCGTCTTGTCCTAATAGATATGGACAGGCCTTCAAATCCCCTATGGTGGCTGCTGCTTTGGCCCCTCCTTCTCTGGTCTTTTACAAAGGACCAGTTGATAGGGAGACTGGGTGAAATAATCCATGGGGGAGGCTTTTCTAAGGTTGAAAAGGTTGGTGTGTGGGGTGGTTTTTTGGGCTTTTGGAAGGCTATTAAGAACAAGGAATGAGTATAATCCTCTTGACAAATGCCCCCTGGATATGATACCCTACCCCTGTATAGTATATAAGATTAGGAGGTGATGCCTTATGAAAGATAAGGGATTATCCAGAAGGAGATTCTTTCTCATCGCCGGATGGGTAGGGCTGCTCTCTTCCATTGCAAGTTCTGCCGCAGGTGCTGTAAAATATATGTTTCCCAATGTGCTTTATGAGCCGCCAAAGGCATTTAAACTCGGTCAACCAGTAGGTTTTCCTAAAAACTCTGTAACCCTTGTGCCTGAGAAAAGGATCTTTATTGTAAATGAAAAGGATGGCATACCAGGCCTGAGGATTGTATCTGCAATATGCACCCACATGGGCTGCACGCCAAAATGGGTGGAGGCAAACAACCGTTGGGAGTGCCCATGCCACGGCAGTGTATTTGACATAAAGGGGAATGTAATAGCAGGTCCTGCGCCTAAACCCCTACCATGGTATAAGGTAACGATAGGGAGCGATGGGAGGCTCTTTGTGGATACTAATGATGTGGTAAAGTATGACAATTCATTGAAGGTGTAGGGGCAAGATAAGAAAATGAAATCAGATTTGCAAAAGGGCATATTTTTTATAGCAGCAGGGATAATAGGGCTTTTCTTAATCTCCTATCTCTATGGCATGAACAGAGGGTTCGGCATGATGGGGCGGATGGGGATGATGAACAGGATGGGCTCTGGAATGATGGGTGGCGGTATGATGCAAGGTCAGGAAAAAACCGATTTTTCGTCTAATGGCGAAAGGATATTTTTTAGAGGGGTTAATTCAAAAGGTGCGATTATCAAAAATACCCATGGGATGCAGGGTGTCGGGTGTGCCATGTGCCATGGCGCTGATGCGAGGGGCATGAGGATGATGATGGAGGCGCCTGATATAAGATGGAGAACGTTAATAAACCCAGAGGGTCATGTCCATTCTTCAGGGAGAAGACATCCAGCCTACACAGAGGAATCGTTCAAGACCTGTGTCCTTGCCGGCATTGACCCTGCAGGCAATCAGTTTAGCACGATGATGCCGAGATGGGAGATGTCAAAAGAAGACCTTGAAGACTTGATTAATTATTTAAAGACTAAATAACATAAGCTCATCCCTTATCCCCCTCTTTGAAAAAGAGGGGTTAGGGGAGATTTTATTAATCATAATTGTTCAATTATAATATATTATACGAAAGCGTAGTTGCCGTCAGCCGTTTTCAAATCCCCCTATATCCCCCTTTTCCAAAGGGGGAATTAAAAAGGGACGGGGGGGGGGGCGAGGGGGAGGGTGAAAGAGGTATCTTGCAGGTAAAAGGAAAGGATAGAATATTGGGCAAAAAGAACGAATGGAAAAGCATAGCAATACCAGCGATTGTTGTGCTAATTATTGGGATCGTTGGAGGATATTTGTGGGCACAGAGCAATTCTATAATGAAAAAGAAGGGGAGCGGCCTCTCACCCAAACTTGTTGCAAGGGGAGAGGGTCTTTATAAGAAAAACTGCATCGCCTGTCATGGTGAAAAGGGTGCGGGTGAAAACCCTGCAGATATATATGCAATGGATTCAAAGGGCAATTATGTTGCGCCGCCATTAAATGAGAGCGCCCATGCCTGGCATCATACAGACGAACAGCTTGTGGAGATAATACTTGATGGTTCCTCTATAAACCCAAGGATGATAGCATGGAAGAATCAAATATCAAAGGATGATGCGAGAACGCTTGTGGAATATATAAAAAGCCTCTGGAGCGAGAGGATCAGAAAATACTGTCAGGGGCCAAAGCATATGGAGTGCATGTAAATTATTTGACATCTAACATTACTATTTGATACCCTACTTGTGTATAGTAGGGGGGAGATATGATAGACGAACACACAAAAAAAGACGCCTTAAGCAGGCTGAAAAAGATAGAAGGCCAGATTAACGGCATAAGGAAGATGATAGAGGAAGAAAAATATTGCGTGGACATCCTCCATCAGATAAGCGCTGTTTCTGGCGCATTGGAGCAGGTGAGCAAGATTGTAATGAAGAGGCACCTTGAATCCTGTGTGACAGAGGCCATTAAAACCGGCACAACAAGAGAAAGGGATAAAAAAATAGATGAGCTTATGGATGTCTTTAAAAGATTTGGGAGGTGATTTTTATGCCAAAGGACATCGTCTGCGGCATGGAGATTGACAAGAATCAGGCAGCAGCCATATCTAAATATCAAGATTTAACATTCTACTTTTGTGCTGAGGCATGTAAAAACATCTTTGATGCAGAACCAGAAAAATATATTAAAAGGCTTAACTGGTGGAAGAGGTTTTTACTCAGACTTGGAGATGCAAGTAAACGAACATACGGCAATGAGCCGCCGAAATGCTGTAAGTAAGGAGATGCAATGGCTATTGACCCTATCTGCGGCATGACCGTTGATGAAAAAACTGCAAAGTATAAGAGTGAATATAAAGGCGAGCAATACTATTTCTGTGACCAGGGGTGCAAGGATAAATTTGAAAAAGACCCAGAGGCTGCATTAAGTAAATCGGCCTCTACAGAGGAGAAGCAACCTGAAGTCTGCCCTTTGCCATTATCAAATCCCCCCAGCCCCCCTTTGCTAAAGGGGGGTGAGGGAGGGTTATCAAAAGAGGGGATTAAAGGAGGGGTAGCAGGGACAAAAAAGATAGACCTGCCCATCAAAGGCATGTCCTGCGCCTCATGCGCAGCAAAGATTGAAAAGGGTTTGTCTACAGTAACAGGTGTTGATAGGGCTACTGTTAACTTCGCTACAGAGAAGGCTACCATTGCCTTTGACCCTTCAAAGGCAAAGACAGAGGATTTTGTAAAGACCATTAAAGACCTCGGCTATGACACAGGCATTGAGAAGGTTATACTCCCGATTCAGGGTATGACATGCGCCTCCTGCGTAGAAAAGGTTGAAAGGGCATTGAACTCAACTTCAGGCGTTATCCGCGCCTCTGTAAATTTCGCAACAGAAAAGGCTACAGTTGAATATATCCGGGGCGAGGCTGCCATCAAGGATTTGAAAAAGGCGGTGGAGGCTGCAGGTTATAAAGTTCTGGAGGTTGAAGCTGGTGAAGACCTATTAGAAAAAGAGGAGAGAGAAAGAAAGAGGCTCTATTTAACATTAAGAAATAAAGTGATTGTCTCTCTATTTAACATTAAGAAATAAAGTGATTGTCTCTGCCTTATTATCCCTTATAATTTTTACAGGTAGCTTTCCTGAATGGTTTAAATTTATACCAGAGATATTACAAAATAAGTTTCTCCTCCTTGCCCTTACACTTCCTGTTCAGTTCTGGGCTGGCTGGCAATTTTACAGGGGTGCCATTGCTGCAGCAAGGCATCTTACAACTGACATGAATACATTGATAGCAGTCGGCACATCTGCTGCATTTGGATATAGTGTTATTGCAGCCTTCTTTCCAAATTTCTTTGAAGCACGCGGGCTTAAGGCAGATGTATATTTTGACACAGCAGCAGTAATTATTACATTGATTCTACTTGGCAGGCTCCTTGAGATGAGGGCAAAGGGTCAGACATCAGAGGCAATAAAAAAGCTAATTGGCCTTCAGGCAAAGACAGCAAGGGTAATAAGAAATGGCAAGGAAGAAGATATCCCGATTGAAGATGTAGCAGTGGGTGATGTAGTTCTTGTGAGGCCGGGAGAGAAGATACCAGTTGATGGCGTAATCATTGACGGTTATTCTGCAATTGATGAATCTATGATTACAGGCGAGAGCATACCTGTAGAAAAGAAAAAAGGTGATGAGGTAATCGGCGCTACTATTAATAAGACAGGGAGCTTTAGATTTCAGGCAACAAAGGTAGGAAAGGAGACAGCCCTTGCACAGATTATAAAATTGGTTCAGGAGGCGCAGGGAAGCAAGCCGCCGATTGCAAGGCTTGCAGATGTTATTGCGAGCTACTTTGTCCCTGCTGTTATCATTATTTCAGTAATAACATTTATTGTATGGTATATATTCGGCCCAGAGCCATCTTTTACATACGCACTCTTAAATTTTGTAGCAGTATTGATTATTGCGTGTCCCTGCGCATTGGGACTTGCAACACCAACATCGGTAATGGTTGGCACAGGAAAGGGCGCTATGAATGGCATACTATTCCGCAGCGGCGAGGCGCTTGAGACAGCGCATAAACTAAATGCCATTGTTTTGGATAAGACAGGGACGCTGACAAAGGGCGAGCCATCAGTAACAGATATATTAACTCGCGACTCGCAACTCGCAACTCACCAACTGCTTTTCTATGCTGCATCTGCTGAAAAGGGCTCAGAGCATCCACTTGGTGAGGCAATTGTTAAAAAGGCAAAGGAGATGAATATTGCTTTAGTTGATGCTGAAAGGTTTAATGCCATCCCCGGTCATGGTTTAGAGGCAAAGATTCAGGGCAAAGAGGTGCTGCTCGGTAATCTGAAATTGATGATGGATAAAGGCATTAAACTTAATGGCCTTGAAAAAGATGCAGAGAGGCTTTCGGATGAAGGCAAGACTCCGATGTTCCTATCAGTAGATAGAAAGGCAGCAGGAATTATTGCTGTGGCAGATACATTAAAGCCTGATTCAAAGAACGCTGTT
>JACRON010000179.1 GCA_016214425.1 Nitrospirota bacterium | reverse complement strand
GTTGCAGAACGTTTAAATGGCGCAAAGGTTTCTGCTATTTATTGCAGCGACCTTATCAGGGCATATAGGGGTGCAGAGATTATAAATAACGGCAGGAGCCTGCCCATAATAAAAAAGACAGAACTTAGAGAGAGAAATATCGGTGTATGGGAGAACCTTACCCTTGAGGAGATAATGAAGTCCTATAAAGATGAATGGAATAGATTTTTAAATGATGTTGTTGATTTTAGGCCAGATGGCGGAGAAAGCATGAAAGAGGTTGATGCGCGGGTAAACAAAGAGCTTACAAAGATAGTAGAAGACCATAAGGGCGAGGAGATTTTAATGGTTGCACACGGCGGCGTGAACAGGACTGTTTTATGCAGGGCATTAGGCCTTGACCTGAAATATCTTTTCAGGATAGAGCAGAGATACGGAGCATTGAATATCATAGATTATTACAGTGATATTGCGATTGTAAATCTGATGAACGGGTAATCCCCCTTAGTCCCCCTCACCCTAACCCTCTCCCCACTGGGGAGAGGGAAGGGTGAGGGGAAAAGAGGTGTAAGGGGAGATTAAGAGAATTATGAAATCAATAATCATAGCTGGTACAAACAGCGGCGTTGGCAAAACAACGATTACAATAGGTCTGATAGCCTTGCTTAAAAAGAGGGGTCTAAAGGTTCAGCCTTTTAAGGTAGGCCCTGATTTTATTGATACCGGCTATCATACTATGATTGCAGGCAGACCTTCACGAAACCTTGACGGTTGGATGATGTCAGAAGATTATGTAAAGGAGTCTTTTTATAAAAACAGCAGTGATGCTGATTTTGCAGTGATAGAGGGTGTAATGGGGCTCTTTGACGGCGTTGATGGAAAGGGATTAGAAGGAAGCACAGCACAGATTGCGAAGATATTAAATGCGCCAGTAATTCTGATTGTTGATGCAAAGTCTATGGCAGGGAGCGCTGGTGCAATTGTCTATGGATTTGAAAATTACGATAAAGATGTGCGTATTGCAGGTGTAATATTTAATAATGTAGGGAGTGAAAATCATCACAGGATTCTTAAAGGGGCGGTTGAGTCAAAATGCAGGGCTGATGTTCTTGGTTATCTGCCAAGAGAAAAAGATATTGAGATGCCGAGCAGGCACCTTGGCCTTGTAACAGCAGAGGACAATCCCATCAAAGAAGAATTTATCAATGGATTGGCTGAAAAATAATCCCCCCTTCCCCCCTTTACTAAAGGGGGGTAAGAGAGAATCATTACTAAAGGGGAGTGAGGGGGGATTATCAGACGAAAAGAGGATAACCCTTGCTGTTGCCTATGATAAGGCGTTCTCTTTTTACTATCAGGACAATCTTGATATTTTGACTGAATATGGCGCTGAACTGAAATTCTTTAGCCCATTGAACGATAAGAATCTACCAGCAGATATTGACGGTATCTATATTGGCGGCGGCTATCCTGAGTTATACGCAAAAGAGCTTGAGGCAAATGCCTCTTTAAGAGGGCAGATAAAGAAATTAGCAGAGGAGGGGGTGTTTATATACGCAGAATGCGGAGGTCTGATGTATTTAGCAGAAGGGATAATAGATTTAGAGGGCAAGATGCATGATATGGTAGGAATATTTCCAGCAAAGGCAAGGATGCTTAACAAGAGAAAGTCTCTCGGCTATGTTAGTGTTGAGGCAATAGATGATACAATTTTAGCACAAAGAGGTTCAAAGATAAGGGGTCACGAGTTTCATTATTCAGAAATAACAGATATGCCTGATACAATCAAAAGGGTCTATAAGGTTGTTAAGGCAAGTACAGGTGATGAGCGGCTTGAGGGATACACATATAAAAATGTCCTTGCAAGCTATGTGCATATTCATTTTGGCTCTAATATAGAATGGGCAAAAAATCTTACAACCTGTCCTGCCGACAGGCAGGGAAAGGTAGCAGCAGCATGAAGACAGCAGTTATACTGCTTGGCCATGGCAGCAGGATAGCAGAGGCAAATAATGCAATAAAAGAGATTGCAGGACTGGTAAAGGAGAAGGGGAATTATGATTTGGTGGATATTGCCTTTCTCCAGTTTTCAAAGCCGCTCTTAGGGGATAAGATTGATGAGTGTGTGCAGTTTGGCATAAAAAAGATAATCATCCAGCCCTATTTTCTGCATCAGGGCAGGCATATTGTTGATGATATTCCCGAAGAGATAGAAAAGGCAAGGCAGAAACATCCGCACTTAGAGATAATCTTTACAAGACCCCTTGGCGTGCATTCAAAATTGGCGGATGTGGTAATAGAGAGGATAACGGAGAGATTAAATGGAACAACACGAGATTGAAAGAAAAAGTTTTGAGATTATTGACAGCCTTCTTGGCAAACACAGTTTTACAGAAAAAGAGCTTGCAATTGTAAAGCGTGTGATACATACTACAGGTGATATAGACTTTGGCAAGGAATTGATAATCCACCCTGCAGCAATTGAAAACGGTATCTCTGCCATAAGATCAGGCGGCAATATTGTTACAGATGTTAATATGGTGAAGGCAGGTATCAGGGAGAAGGCTTTAAATTCCTTTGGCGGTAGGCTTTATTGCTTTGTAAATAACAAAGAAGTGATAACAAAGTCATCTGATAAAAAGAAGACAAGGTCTGCACTTGGTATGCAGAAGGCTATGCCTGAATTGAATAACGGTATTGTAGCAATCGGCAATGCGCCTACTGCATTATTTGAGATTGTCCGACTGATTAGAGAAGAGGGCTTAAGACCAGCGCTGATTGTCGGCGTGCCAGTTGGTTTTGTTGATGCAGCAGAAGCTAAAGAGGAATTATTGAAGGTTGATGTGCCATATATTACAAACAAGGGAAGAAAAGGCGGCAGCCCTGTTGCGGTAGCTATTATAAATGCTCTGATAATTTTGGCAGCTTCGTAAAAAGTCCATCTGCGTTCTCTCTGCCATTTTTATTATCCCCTCTCCCCTTGCGGGAGAGGCTCTTTCTGTTTCCCTCTCCCCTCTGGGGAGAGGGTTAGGGTGAGGGGTATAGAAGAGGTTTATTATGTGCGAGGCAAAGGCATATATAATAAATAATGAAGGAAAAGAAGAACTCTTATTAGAGGCTGTTTCGTCAGTCAAGAAAGAGGGCGATAAAATATTTTTAAGAAATATATTTGCAGAAGAAAAAGAAATAGAAGGCGAGATAAAGGAGATATCCCTGACCAAGAATAAGATAATTTTAAAAAAGAAAGGCTAAAGGATAAATGAATGAAGAGATGCATAAATTAAAACACCTGCTTGAGCACTGGATTGAGCATAATGATGACCATATGCAGAATTATCTTGATTGGGCAGATAGGGCAGAGAAGGCAGGGCATCCAGATGTGGCTAAGCAATTAAAGGGCGCTGCTGACGCTGCTTCACAAGCGACTAAATTATTTAAGGATGCAGAAGGAATGCTTTCTAAAGGGAAATAGTTATGCAAATATTAAAAATATACTTTCAGAGGCAGGCGCAGCCTTACATGATGTGGTTAAGGCTACACTCTATTTAAAGGATATCAAGGAATTCTCTGAGATTAATACAATATACGGAAGGTATTTTGACACTGATCCTCCAGCCCGCTCTACTGTAGAGGTCTCCAATCTGCCAAAAGGTGCAAAATTTGAACTGGAAGTTATTGCGTATAAGGAGGGTTAGAAAAAGTAATTAAAATTATACCCCTCACCCTAACCCTCTCCCGCAAGGGGAGAGGGGAATAATATATGCCCCTACGACGCCTTTTTTACCAAGCCTGAGCGCAGACACCTTGTGCAGACCCGCATCCTCTTTGTCCCGCCATTTGTAACAACCCTTACGGTCTGTACATTTGGAAAAAAGATTTTCTTGCTCCTGTTATTTGCGTGGCTGACATTATTGCCAATCATCTTGCCTTTGCCGCATATATCACAAACCCTTGCCATTTTTAAAAACCTCCTGCATTCTCTCGGAGGGAAACTTCCAGTTTCCCTTCCGACGGTCGCTTCGCTCCCTGCCTCCCTTCGGTAAGGAGTGCAGCCAAAACAGGCAAAGCCTGATTTTTGCTGCTCAATTAAATATTGCCTAAAATAGGGTGTAATGCTATCATATTGAAAAAACTTTGGCAAGAGAAAAAATTGGGATAAGATGAAAACAACATTAGAGACTCCAAAAAAGAATCTAACTCCCCAGCTTATGGACTCCATCCAGTATATAAAA
>JACRON010000178.1 GCA_016214425.1 Nitrospirota bacterium | reverse complement strand
CGCTGAAACTTCATTTCAAGCCTGTTAGCCTCAGGGTTCTGCAGCATCACAGCTCCGGCAGATGCCTTTAGCTCACTGACTGCAATATTTAAAACAAGGTCAAGGATAAGGCCCTCATCAAACAGGAATTCTATAGCCTGATTCAATTCCTTTACTGCAAGCTGCTCAAGCACCTTTTTACCAAACTCCTTTTCCTTATTGTCAAGTTCAAGGTATGCCTTTGCAAGCTCATCTGTCGCCTTTTTAATCTGAGACTCTAATTCTTTTTTCGTAGCTGATAACTCTCCTTCAAATCTTTCTTTCTCAGATATGCTCCCTGCTAATTTCTTATTTGTCAGCGACAGTTCATTATTGAGCCTTTTTAATTCCTCTTCTAACTCAAGTCTTTTCCGCCACCACTCTGATTCCTTTCGCATCTCTTTTGCTTCAATCTCTTTGTTCTCACGATATATCTCATTGTTAATCATAAAAATCGTTGAGATGCGCGGGATGTATGTAAGAAGCCCCATATCTTCTGTTAAAGGTTTTGTCCTGCTGCCGCTATAAAATGCCATAAGCCCCAGCCTTCTGTTTTGATTTTCAAGGGGCAAAAAATAGGCTGACTTGACCTTCCTGCCCCCAAAAATAGCTGATATCTTTTTCAAATCTTTTCCCTTAAACAGCACCGCATCAATAACACCTTTATTTATATCACCCAATAGCGCTGTTTCAATTACACTCAGATTTCCCATCCTTACAATGCCATCGTTTAATGTCACCTTTTCATTAAATATGCCCATCTTCTCATCAATTAAAAATATGGCCATAGAATAACCCCTGATGAATGATTCCCCAAGCTCCATAACTGTTTTAAGCACGCCATTATAATCAAGGTCAGGGTTAAATGAGATATTTGTATTAAGCAAAGAGGCCAGCCTTAGGCCGTATCTTCTCTCCTTTATCGCTCTAAAAGACAAGGTAACTGTCAGAAAGAGTATGAATAGTATAGAACCGTTAAAAAGCATCTCAGCAGGAAGATTATGCTGATATAAATACAATATCTGAAAGATAAGGCCGAGGATAATAAGAAAGAGGATATATAATGTCCCCTGCTTTCCTGAAGAAAACAGTTTTTTCTCTTTTTTCTGCGAAAAGCTCTGTGATAAATCAAGTTTGGAGGCCTCTGCCTTCACTTCAGCAGGCATATCTTTTTGAGAGGTTGTTTCTATTTTTTGCATCTCTTCTATCTCAGAAGGCATATCTTTAACACCTCAAAATTCAAAATTACAAATCCCAAATTTCAAACATGACTCAAACTCCAGAAGTAGGGTGGGCTGTGCCCACCGTTTTCATCTGCCATTATTATTTGGTGGGCATAGCCCACCCTACTACTGAAATAAATTCAGGGTGACAAAAGAGACTTTTTCAACAGGATGTTTAATTTCTAATTGAACATCCTACGAATGTCTTATTACTGCCTTTACAGCACTCTCCGCACTCTCAAATGTCTTTAAAAGTTTCCTCTTCCTTATCGGACCAATCCCCTTAATATCATCAAGCACAGAAACAAACATCCGTTTATTCATAAGTTTTCTGTGATAGCTGATGGCAAACCTGTGCGATTCGTCCCTGATTCTTTGCAAAAGGAGGGTTACTGGCGATGAAGGTTCCAATTCTATCGGCTCATCTTTATTCGGAAGGAATATCCGCTCCCTTTCATCATCTCCTCTTGCCTTAGCAATGCCAATAACTTTTATATCAATGCCCAATTCTTTAAACACATCAAGCGCAGTATTAAGCTGGCCCCTGCCGCCGTCAATCATAACAAGGTCAGGCAGGGACGCTGCATGCAATGCCCCTGCCAATTTTGAATAATAACGATGCAGAACCTCCTTCATCATACCATAATCATCTGCGCCATGCACTGTTTTTATCTTAAATCTCCTGTAATCAGATTTTTTAGGCCATTCTCCTTCCCAGACTACCATAGAGCCCACTGCCTGACTTCCAGAAATATTGGATATGTCAAAGGCCTCAATCCGCCTCGGTAATTGCTGTAGGCTAATCATATCCTTCAATTCATTAAGTATCAATTCGTATTTCTTCTTCTCTGTTAAGGCCTCATTAAGCCTTATCAAAGCATTTTCTTCAGATAGCTTGATAAGCGATGCCTTATGCCCCCTTTTAGGTATAATAATATGAACCTGCTTCTCTTTTCTTTGTGAAAGCCACCCTTCAATCCCTCTGTCTTCTAATTCTATTGGAATTAATACCTCATCAGGAATCTGTATCTCATCCCTGTAAAATTGCTCAACAAAAGAGGTAATGACCTCATTATTACTCGTATCCTTTAAATCATCCCAGAAGAAATCCTTCCTGCCTGTCATCATGCCATTTCTTATAAACAGGATTTGTATATTGGCATTCCCGCCTTCCCTTGCCATGCCTATCACATCCTGGTCTATCATCTCTGTAACTGTAATCCTCTGCTTCTCAAGGACACGCTCAATCTTTTTTATCCTGTCTCTTGTTTTTGCTGCTTCTTCAAAATTTAATGCCTCAGACTCTCTCTCCATCTTTTCATTCAGTGATTTCAAAAGCTCTTTGTCTTTACCCTCTAAAAAGAGTCTGGCATCTTTGACTATTTTATAGTAATCATCCTTGCTGATTTTGCCGCAGCATGGGGCAAGGCACCTTCCTATCTGATAATTCAGGCACGGCCTTTCATCCCTACCGGTGATTGCCTTTTTACACTTCCTCAAAGGGAAAATCTTATTTATAACAATTAGCGTCTCCCTTAATGCATTAGCAGGGACATAAGGGCCAAAGTAGAGCGCCTTATCCTTTTTATACCGCCTGACAATGGAAAAGCGAGGAAAGTCCTCGTCTGTAGACAGTTTAAGATATGGATAATTTTTATCATCCCTTAAGATGACATTATATTTAGGTTTATGTTTTTTTATTAGATTATTTTCAAGGATTAATGCCTCAAGGTCAGAGCCTGCAACAATCCATTCAATGTCTGCTATCTGCTCAAGCATGGCGGTTGTCTTTAAGGTAGGGGCGTTAAATTTAACGCCCCTACTTGCTTTTTGGAAATATGAACGGACCCTGTCTTTTAAAGAAGACGCCTTGCCAATGTAAAGGATTTCACCATCGGCATCCTTCATTAAATAGACACCGGGGGAATCAGGGAGGTTAGTAGGGGCGGGTTTCAAACCCGCCCCTACATTTTTAAGAATGTCCATTTTCATTGTCATTTACATTTTCTGGATTATATTCGTCCAATGCCCATTTAATGGGATTATTGACAATATAATCACGGATTTGATTTAAATCTCTTTCATCACGAATAATGTGTTCGTTGATTTGAATGCTTGGATGACCCGCCCAATTGAATTATTGGGTGTGCCACGAGGATGAACATAAGGAGGGCGAATACAAGATTCGCCCCTACAATTTGAATTATTCAATCTTTCGTAGGGGCGAACTTTATGTTCGCCCTCTTTGTATTCGCCCTTGTATTTATTCATGTCATTTATCATTATGATACCATGAATATGATTTGGCATTACAATAAATACATCCAATGTTATTGATGAGAACCGACCCGATAATTCAGACCAAAAAACTTGAACTGTTTTGCCTGCGTCATTTAAAACCATTGTTCCATCTATCACATCCCCAAACAAACATTTCCTATCTTGTGTGCATATTGTAATAAAATACGCCCCAGCCCATGAATAATCGTATCCTTTAAAGCGAATAGAACGCCGATGGTGCATATCAGGGTTGTAAGGCATTAATATAATATTAACATATATAAACATTGTTGTAAAATATTTGGATATAAAACAAAAAGGGCAGCCTATTGGCTGCCCTTTGTTGTAGGGGCGATTCGGTGAATCGCCCTGTTTTGATTTGGGCGACCACATAGGGCCGCCCTGCTGTAGGCACGGTTTTAATCTGTGTAATCTTGATTCTTATCTGTGTAATCAGAGATTGTTTAGTTTTTTAACAAGCTCTTAGAAGCTCAGGCTTAGCACCTGCTCAAATGCCCATGCTGCATCGTCCTTTACAGTATCTGTGGAATTGACTGCCTTGTAGTGGTTTCCGGGAAGAAAATAGCCAGCAAGGAGCGTCCACTTCAGGTTCTTGTATATCTGATACCCAAAGTTCAAATCCACCTCCCAGCCAAGATTTTTCTTCTGGCCGTAGTAGAACTCTTTCATTGCCCTGAGATAATAGATGTCAAGGCCTACACTCATATCCTTTAATGGCGTAGCGCCAGCGCCGACATTGATATACATGGTGTTATATAAACCAAAGTCACCGCTTCCCATTGTGCTTATACCTGTCTTCTGGCCGACTATATCCTCATATACCATTGTATAGCCATAGTTGTTGAAGCTCAAATATCCCTCAAACTTATCGCCAGTTGTTGAACAGGCGCTGCCTGTTGAGGTACCTGACCAGGTGGCGCACTTGTCGCCAGAACCATAAGCAGCATTAAATTTCACCTCTGCAATCTCGCCGATTCCATAGCTTGCACCGAGGAGAAACGCAAGACCGCTCCCTTTTAAATCTGCAGCAGTTGCCACACCTGTAGTTGCCCCTGTTGTAAACTTACCAAACTGCTTGTCAATCTCAAACTTGTAGTTCAACCCAAAGTCTAATGAGCCATCAACTGTAAGCATGATATTCCAGAATTTCATATCATTAATTGCATTAAAAGCAGCTCCATTTGCTGATAGACCGCTCCAGTATCCGTTACTTAATATATTATTTTTTCCACCGCTCCTATTAATATAGGATGCGTTAAATCCAGCTGTATTCTTTGGAATGAATGTATAATTTGCCATCAATACATAAAGGTCTGCATCCGAGCGCTCTGCGTTGGTTGCTGTTTCACGGATCTTTAATGTGCCAAGGCCGATTGATAGCTCTTTAATTGGTGAAGAAGATATCATTAAACCATCAGAGCCCCAGTAGGATGTATCTGTCCAGATGCTGTGGCCGAGAACAACAGGAAAGTGGCCAATTTTAATGCCAACAGGAGTTTTCGGAATCATAAAATCAATATAGGCATATCTGATCTCCAAAAGGGACAATCCGCGGTTTTCATTAAAAAAGGAGTTTGGCGCTGTATCAGTATTTGTACGTGAAGTGCCCCATGTCTGAAAACCATCAGCACCAGCGCTTTGTAATTCCACATATCCTCTCAATCCCTCTGCAATCTTTGCATCTACCCAGAGGTTTACCTTCTCTTCCCAGTATGCTGTGTTGCCAGATGCATCCTTGTTTAAATCATTGTTGTTCTCGCGCCATCTGCCTCTTACATCAATTGTCCCACCGACTGTTATCTCTGCAAGGGCATCAGAGGCTGCCACAATAATCATTAGCATTCCAAGTAGCAAACCAAAAAATTCTTTCATTAAACCACCTCCTCATTTTCCCTTCACCCTCACCCTAACCCTCTCCCCTAAGAGGAGAGGGAAGGGCAATGGGCAACAAAATTGTAGGAAACATCCCCCCCCTAACAAAAAGAGGGCTTCCCTTGCGAGGAAAACCCTCATAGTAGGGGCAGGTTTAAAACCTGCCCCTACATAATCTGTGTTCTTATTTCTTTTTTTTAGAACTTCAGGCTGAGTTTCTGCTCAAATGCCCAAGCTGCATCGCCCTTCACTGTATCAGCGGAGTTGATTTCATCATAGTGATTTCCTGGGAAGAAATAACCAGCCATAAATGTCCACTTCAGATTTTTGTAGATATTATAACCGAAGATCAAATCAGCCTCAAGCCCGATATTCTTCTTCTGAGCATAATAGTATTCTTTTACTGCCCTAAGATAATAAACATTGAGGTCAATGCTCATATCCTTTATTGGTGTTGCGCCAGCGCCGAGTTTTGCATACATGGTGTTATAGAGACCGAGATCTGCTGCTGTTAGCGAGCTGGCTGCCCTCTTCTGGCCAACGATATCTTCATATATCATTGTATAAGCATAGTCATTGAAATTTACATATCCTTCAAACTTATCACCTGAGGATGAGCAGTTGCTTCCAGCAGTTGTTGCAACCCATGCAGTGCACTTATCACCTGAACCATAAGCTACATCAAGACCAACCTTTGCAATATTCGCAATCTTGAAATCTGCACCTGCTAAGAATGCAAGACCGCTCATCTTAAAGTCTGTAGCAGTTGCTGGCCCTGTGGTTGCCCCTGTTGTAATCTTGCCAAACTGCTTGTCAATCTCAAATTTATAGCCAAGACCCATATCTAATGCACCATCTACGGTAAGCATTACATTCCAAAACTTTACATTATTGATTAGATTAAATGCCTGTGTATTAGCTGCATCATTTGCTGCACCGCCTGCTGACTGGTCAGCCCAGTATTCATTGCTTAATATATTATTGTTGCCGCCAGCCCTATTAACATATGATGCATTGAATCCTACTGTATTCTTTGGCATAAAGGTGTAGTTTGCCAATAACACATAAAGGTCTGCATCTGCACGCTCTGAGTTAGTTGCTGTGTCAAAGCCCTTTAATGTACCAAGACCAATCATTAACTCTTTAATTGGCATTGCATAAATCAGAAGGCCATCTGAACCCCAGATTCCAGTATTTGCCCAGATGCTGTGTCCAAGGACAACAGGGAAATGGCCAATCTTGATGCCTACTGGTGTGCTTGGGATCATGAAATCAATATAGGCATAGCGGATTTGAATACCCCCTAATGCTTCGTTCTCATAAAAAAATGAGTTGGGAGCTGAATCCGCATTAGTACGTCCAGTTCCTAATGTAAACCAGCCTTTTGATGCACCGCCACCGCTCTGCAATTCTACATAGCCCTTTAATCCCTCTGCAATCTTTGCATCTACCCAGATATTTACCTTCTCCTGCCAGAATGCTGTGCTGCCAGATGCATCCTTGTTTAAATCATTGTTGTTCTCTCTCCATCTGCCTCTTACATCAATTGTCCCGCCGACTTCTATTGCGGCATAGGACTCGGCCGCAAACATTACGGCCATCAAAACTCCAATTAGTATTACTAATGCTTTCTTCATGCCTACCTCCTTTTAATAAATTCAAAATGTGAAACTTTCTTTCTCAGCATCCCTGCTTGAAGCTGTTTGCAGGAATTTCTACCTCCCTCATCCCTAACTCCATAATACCTTAGCTACTTAAAATTATTTCCCCATCACCCCCTTTTCACTAATAAATTAAGATTATAATTCCAAACCAAAGAACCTAAAATAAATAAATGTTCCACCATCTTGATAGCCTTGCTCCTAACATACCTGATTTTTACTAAATTTTTACTAATATTTACGGGTGTTATAAAACGCCAAAACTATAGCACTCATATTTTTTTTTGTCAAGCAAATTTTAGTTTTTTTGTATTTTTTATCTGCAAACTATGTGCCTGAAATTATTGAATTACTTAATTATGAATATTCCCTTATTTTTCAATGAAATTGCGCATCGTAGGGGCGAACGGCCGTTCGCCCCTACAAATAAAATCTGTTGCCTTTTAGCAAGGCCTGTGGCTTTTTGACAACAATACCAACTACCTTATCAAACCTGACACTGCCTTTGTTATATTATTAACAACAGGCTCAGAATATATAATAAAAGACAAAACAAACACTGCAGAAATTACCAATGCCGCTGTCATGGCTGCAGACTTTTCCAAAACCACATCTTCCTCAGGCTCCTTCATATACATATACATTATTACACGCAGATAATAATATGCAGAGATGGCGCTGTTTATCACGCCGATTACAGCAAGCTCTATCAAATCTTTTTTTACTGCTGCTGCAAAGATATAAAACTTGCCTATAAATCCTGCTGTAGGAGGTATGCCTGTTAAAGAGAACAAGAAGAGCAGCATCATAAATGCGCCAAAGGGATATACCTTTGCCAAGCCCTTATAGTCATCTATCTGGCCGCCCTCTCCTGTCTTTTTCTGAACCATTGACACAACGCCAAAGGCGCCCATGTTCATAAAGGCATAAATCAAGAGATACAGCAATATGCTTGAGAGCCCGATATCCGATACTGTAACAACAGCAATCAAAAGATAACCTGCATGGGCAATGCTGGAAAAGGCAAGCATCCGTTTTATATTCGTTTGAACTATAGCAGCAATATTTCCAACTGTCATTGTTAAAATAGACAGGACAATAATAATAGTTATCCACTCATTCTGCAATGAAGGCATGCCAGTAAATAAAAATCTTAGAAGGACTGCAAAACCTGCTGCCTTTGAGCCAGCAGACATAAAGCCAGTTATTGGCGTTGGCGCGCCCTGATAAACATCAGGCGTCCACATGTGAAACGGCACAGCAGCAATCTTAAATGCAAAGGCAGAAACAAGAAGAATCAACGACAATACAACCGCCATATTATTTTCAGGCGTATTTGAAAGATATGCTGCTACCTTTTCAAGATTAGTTGTGCCTGTAATGCCATAAACAAAGGATATGCCATAAAGCAACAGTGCAGATGAAAATGCGCCGAGTATAAAATATTTCATTGCAGATTCATTGGATGTTGCGCGCTGCCTCTCAATGCCGGCAAGAATATATGTTGACATTGCCATCAATTCCAAGCTGACATAGATAGAAATCAAATCAGTTCCTGACGCCATTATCATCATGCCGATTGTTGCAAAAAGAATAAGGATATAATATTCGCCAATATTAATGTCCCTGACCTTTATATATTTAAAGGAAATAAGAATCGTAAGAATGGCTGATATTAAAAAGATAAACTTAAAGAATAGTGAAAAGTTATCTGCTGAAAACATGCCGGAGAAAATCACAGGCATTTTGTTATCATAAAGATAATAGACGCCGATTATAGTTGATAAGAGTCCAAAAATAGACAATCCACCAATTGCCCCAGCGCCTCTCTTTTTGAGTATTGCATCAGCAAGCAGCAAAAGCAGAGCGAGTGTTGTTAAGAGTATCTCTGGCATTATTGGCATTAAATCTAAAAACTGCGGCATAGTGTTATCCTCATATTAAATAAATCTCCCCTAACCCCTCTTTTCCAAAGAGGGGAACACACCCCTTTATCCCCTCTTAATAGAGGGGAAAATTTCCCCCTTTGAAAAAGGGGGATTAAGGGGGATTTTAAAATTAACTACTGTCCTGCAACCATTACTGCGCCGCTCACCTGCTGGATAAGATTTGCAACGGTTGCGTGCAGTATATTTAAAAATGGCTCTGGATAGACGCCTATCCAGAATACAAATATCGCTAAAGAGACCAAGAGCAATGTCTCCCTTAAATCTATATCAGGTAAATGTTTGTTTTCTTCATTTGTAATCTCGCCAAAGGCAACCCTCTGATACATCCAGAGCATATATGCGGCGCCAAGTATTATGCCGAGTGATGCGAGAACAACCATTGTCTTTAATACATATTTAGAGACAAATGCGCCAAGGAGTATCATAAATTCGCCAATAAACCCGTTCATGCCGGGCAGACCAATAGACGCAAGGCTGAAGATGGAAAAGAAGATTGCAAATTTAGGAATTACTTTTGCAATGCCGCCGTAGTCTGCAATAAGCCTTGTGTGCGTCCTTTCATAGATTATTCCAACACAGAGGAACAATGCGCCGGTAACAATGCCGTGATTAACCATCTGGATGATGCCGCCCTCTACACCCTGCTGTGTTAAGGCGAATATGCCGAGCATAACAAATCCCATGTGAGAAACAGATGAATAGGCAATGAGCTTTTTTAAATCAGGCTGAATCATTGCAACAAGCGCACCGTATATTATGGCAATAATAGAAAGCCATAAAATTAAAGGCATGAATACAAAAACTGCCTCTGGAAGCATTGGCAGGGAAAACCTCAAAAATCCATAAGCGCCCATCTTTAATAACACGCCTGCAAGGATAATGCTGCCTGCTGTTGGCGCCTCAACATGGGCATCTGGAAGCCATGTGTGGAACGGAAACATAGGGACCTTGATGGCAAAGCCTATAAAGAATGCAAGGAATACCCACCACTGCAAATCGTATGCAAAACGAACAGATGAGAGCATTAATATATCAAAGGTCTTTCCGCCTGCAAAATATAAAGCTAATATGCCAAGAAGTATTAAAACACTTCCTGCTAATGTATAAAGAAAGAATTTTACCGCTGCATAAAGCTTCCTCGGCCCGCCCCAGACGCCGATAATCAGATACATGGGAATCAGCATCAGCTCCCAGAATATGTAAAAGAGGAAAAAGTCTAAGGAGACAAATACACCGAGCATACCTGTCTCTAATACGAGCAGGGAAATCATGTATTCCTTGACCCGCTCCTCTATTGCCTTCCATGAGGCAAGGACAGCAACAACTGAGAGGAATGTTGTAAGGAGTATCATTAATACGCTTATACCGTCAACACCTAAATAATACTGGATGCCAAAGGATGGTATCCAGTCGTATTTCTCTATCATCTGCATCTGGTGTGTTGCGGGATTAAAATTGTAAAGCATGCCAAGAGAGACAAAGAAGGTCAGGATTGAGATTATAAGCGCAAAACCCTTTACTGAATCCTTGCTCTTATTGTTTAAAAGAAAAAGGAGCAGCACTGCGCCGAGCAAGGGCAAGAAGGTTATTATGGATAATATATTGGGCATCATAATCTCCTAATAGTTTTATCTGAATATCAAATACAGACTTAGCATCGCAGCCAGACCTAATGCCATTCCAAAGGCATAGTGGTGAACATAGCCTGTTTGCAATCTTCTGAGTTCTTTGCTGAACAATTCTATTATCTTTGCTGTTCCGTTTACAATACCGTCAATAACAGCCTCGTCAAATCTATTCCATAAAAATACAGAAAATCTCTTAACAGGATTTACAATAATGGCATCGTATATCTCGTCAACATACCATTTATTTAAAAAAAGTTTATATATTGGCGAAAATGTCCTTGAAAGCGCATCTGGAATGCCTGTTCTTATCAGATACATCAGCCATGATAGGAGTATCCCTGCTGTTGCTACTGATATAGCAATGCCGATTAATATCTTTTCATCAATATGTACCTTCGGCGCCAGGCCAACAGGATTCATTGCATTAAATGCAACC
>JACRON010000272.1 GCA_016214425.1 Nitrospirota bacterium | reverse complement strand
TTTCAAGCCTCTTGCCTTCCTTTATCATGAATTCAGCGCCGAGCGCCTGATTGGCAAAGCTCATGTCCATAACACTTGACGGATGACCCTCTGCAGCAGCAAGGTTAATCAATCTTCCCTCGCCAAGGAGATTTACCCTTTTCCCATTCTTTAAAGTATACTCATCAACAAATTCCCTTATCAGCCTCTTTCTCTTGCTGACCTTCTCTAATCCAGTGATATCTATCTCTACATTAAAATGACCGGAGTTGGAGACTATTGCGCCATCCTTCATTGTAAGGAAGTGCTCCTTCCTTATAACATTTACATCGCCTGTTACAGTTACAAACATATCGCCAACCTTTGCAGCATCTGCAATCGGCATGACCCTGTATCCGTCCATAACAGCCTCAATCGCCCTGATAGGATCTATCTCTACAATAACGACACTGGCGCCCATGCCGTGTGCGCGCATTGCAACACCCTTTCCGCACCATCCATAGCCGCATACAACAAAAGTAGAGCCTGCTATAAGCCGGTTTGTTGCTCGAAGGATGCCGTCTACTGTGCTCTGACCTGTGCCGTACCTGTTGTCAAAAAAATGTTTTGTGCTTGCGTCATTAACAGATATTACAGGAAACCTTAAAACACCCTTTTCAGCCATGCTCCTTAATCTGATGACACCTGTTGTTGTCTCCTCTGTGCCGCCGATTATACTCTTTATTAATTCCTTTCTTTCAGTATGAATTGTAGAGACAAGGTCAGCGCCGTCATCCATGGTTACCATTGGCGCATGGTCTAAGGCTGCTGTTATGTGGTTATAATAGGTCTTTTTACCCTCACCCTTAATTGCATATGTTGGTATCCCGAAATTCTTTACTAATGATGATGCTACATCATCCTGAGTGCTTAATGGATTTGATGCGCACACAACAACATCAGCGCCGCCAGCCTTTAAAGTGTCAGCAAGGCATGCTGTCTCAGTCGTAACATGCAGGCATGCAGAGAGCCTCACGCCCTTTAATGGCTTTTCTTTCTGAAATCTCTTTTTTATAAGCCTCAGAACAGGCATGTTCTGCTCTGCCCACTCTATCCTTAATCTTCCCTTTTCTGCTAATTTAATATCCTTAATATCTGACTTTACCAACTTGTTTGTCTCCTTTCAACCTTATATTAGTCATTCCTGCGAAGGCAGGAATCCAGAGTTTTTAAAGCTTTATTCCTTCTAATATTAATAAGTCGCAGAATAATGACGATACTGATTTATAAAATCCCTCCTAACCTCCCTTTTCCAAAGGGAGGAATAATTCCCCTCTTTGGCAAAAAGGGGAAAACCACTCCCCCTTTGAAAAAGGGGGATTTAGGGGGATTTTGTAAATATCAAGTTCAATGTAGTCATACTAATGCACTTCTTAGCATGCCCATTAAATTATGAGATTTTAAATTACTACAACCCTGCTGCCTTTTTTAATGCTGCTGCCTTGTCTATCTTTTCCCATGTAAATCCTGGTTCTGTCCTTCCAACATGACCGTATGCTGCGGTCTTCTTATAGATCGGCCTTCTCAAATCCAATGACTCTATCATGCCCTTCGGTGTAAGTTTAAAATTTTCCCTGATGAGTTTTACAATCATATCCATTTGTATCTTGCCTGTGCCAAAGGTATCTACAAATATTGATACTGGGTCTGCCACGCCAATGGCATAAGCCAATTGCACCTCGCACTTAGCAGCAATGCCTGCTGCAACAATATTCTTTGCAACATACCTTGCCATGTAAGATGCTGACCTGTCTACCTTTGACGGGTCCTTTCCAGAGAAACAGCCGCCTCCATGGCTGCCGACGCCGCCATATGTATCAACAATGATCTTTCTTCCAGTAAGCCCTG
Organism: Nitrospirota bacterium; assembly: GCA_016214425.1. Taxonomy (GTDB): domain Bacteria; phylum Nitrospirota; class CAKKRA01; order 9FT-COMBO-42-15; family 9FT-COMBO-42-15; genus 9FT-COMBO-42-15. The sequence goes on along the minus strand of JACRON010000272.1, from coordinate 771 downwards.
TGTCGCCCTGGGGCCCTCCAACAACAAACCTGCCTGTTGGGTTTATATGATAAACAATGTTCTCTTCATCCAACATTTCAGGCGGTATTACAGGCTTTACAACCTTCTCAATTATATCCTCCCTCATCTCCTTTAATGTAATATCAGGGCTGTGCTGGGATGAGATAATTACAGTTGTTACCCTGAGCGGCCTTCCATCTTTATATTCAATGGTAACCTGAGACTTGCCATCAGGCCTCAGATAGCCTAATATATCTTTTTTTCTGACCTCTGATAATCTCCTTGTTAGTTTATGGGCAAGCATTATTGGCATTGGCATCAGCTCCGGCGTCTCGTTGGCTGCATATCCAAACATAAGTCCCTGGTCCCCTGCACCGCCTGTATCAACACCCATTGCAATATCAGGCGACTGCTTGTCAATAGATGTAACCACTGCGCAGGTCTCATAATCAAACCCATACTTTGCCCTTGTATAGCCTATCTCCTTAATAGTCTCTCTTACTATATCTGGAATATGGACATAACAGGTTGTTGTAATCTCACCTGCTACTATTGCAAGACCTGTGGTAACCAGTGTCTCGCAGGCAACCCTTGCAACAGGGTCCTGTGCAATAATGGCATCCAGAACTGCGTCAGATATCTGGTCTGCAATCTTATCAGGATGCCCCTCTGTTACTGATTCAGATGTAAATAAAAAATCTCCATTTGCCTTACTCATCTTTCCCTCTTTCCCTCCTTTTGTCTGTTTTTTTTAAGCAATCTATAAAAATA
>JACRON010000177.1 GCA_016214425.1 Nitrospirota bacterium | reverse complement strand
TTAATGTTCAAATGGCATTTAATCCCTTTGTTTATCACGCTTATCATTAGCCTTTCCACCGCTGCCTTTGCAGAGGAAAACATCGGCAAAATTCTTGCCCTTAAAGGCAAGGCAGTTGTAGAGAGAGACAAGAAGAAGATAACCGCAAAGAAAAACCAGAATCTCTTTTTAAAAGACACAGTATCAACCATGAAGGCATCAAGGTTAAAGATGCGCTTTGTAGATGACAGCATATTGACACTCGGAGAGAGTTCAAGAGTAGCTATAAAGGAATACATCTACAGCAAGGATAAGGGAGGAAAATCAATCTTTAATCTCCTTGACGGAAAGATGCGGTCTATTGTCGGCAAAACTAAATTTGAAATCCACACACCCACTGCAGTGGCAGCAGCGAGAGGGACGATTATACTTTCAGAGGTGGGAAGGCTTGCAGGAAAGTTGTTTGCAACCTTTATATGCCTTGAGGGAGAGGTAGAGGTAATGAGCGCTGATCCGAGCATTCCGGGAAAGAAGATTCTTACTGCTGGCATGAAGATAACAGTCTTTGAGAAAGAGCCTCTGTTAGAGCCTACTAAGGCGCCTCCTGCTGATATAGACAAGTTAAAGAAGGCAACAGAGATGGAACACTATGAATTATCCATTAAAAGAGCAAAACCGGTCAGGGGTGCTGTAAAAGGATTTGACCCTATTAGAGCAGTAGGCATACCGCCGATAGCGCAGCAGCCAGGGGCAAAGACAAACCCTGTAAGGATAACATTAACCTTTCAATAGTATGAAACCCCTCATCCTTTCTCCTTCTCCCCTTAGGGGAGAAGGAAACAAAAAACCCCCTCTCCCCTCTGGGGAGAGGGTTAGGGTGAGGGGGATAAGGCAGGGTGAGAAAAAGGAGGATGCACATAAGAAATCAGGCTCTGTGTGCATAATGTATTATGAAGATGAGGCGATTAAACACACTAATAATAATTATACTATCAATTGGAATCATGGTATCAGCCTGCGGAGAGGGGACAGATAAGAGCGAGACCTCTGAAGTAACTATATATATATCCGATACCCAGACAGTAAGCCTTGATATAAAGAAACCATCGCTCCTATCATCAGCAAAATATTTTATTAAAAATTTAATAGCTCTAAACGAGGCATCTGCAATACCAGCAGGAATTACAGATGTACGCTATACAGTATCAGGCTCAGGCATGAGCGCAATCACAGGGGTTGCCTCTGTCGCAAATGATGCTGTAAAAATAGTCCTTTATATTCCCAACGGCCCCCAGAGGCATTTTGTATTGGATGCCCGATACGCAAATAGCTGTGTCCGCTATAGGGGTACGACAGATGTTGATTTGAACGGAAGACCGATGACATTGAATGTTAGTATGGCTTTAGTAAGCGCTGATTTGTGTCCGAGCAATGCTGCTAACAGCGGGATAGACATAACCTTCACTATCAATAACAGCGGAAACATTGCTGTTTCCAATGTGCTCTATTATGTTCAGTACCAAGTTGGCGGTCTTGACAGCTGTGCAAGAGGAACTGCAGGCGTCAGTGCTCCAATCCCGGCAGATGGCTCTGTTGCTGCAGGCGCAACTTTAATATATCCTACTTCAAATAACTATAGAATAATAATTGACCCTGTTAATTCAATAACAGAAACAGACGAATCAAATAACGAAATATGCAGCGGCACATTCTGCACAAGTCCGCCGCCGCTTAGCATCTGTTAATTATAAATGAAAAAAAACAGACTCCTCTTCTATCTAATTACCTTAATATCTACAGCCATATTTGTTGCTCTCCAATTTTTTGACCCTGATATAATCCGCGAAAAGGTTGAGAGCAGGACATACGACCTGCGGCTTCATTTAAAAGGCCTTTTCAAACAGCAGTTGCCTGCTGAGGATATTATAATTATTAAAATTGATGAAAAGAGCATAAAGGAAATCGGAAGGTGGCCGTGGAAAAGGGATGTTATGGCAAGGCTTATCAGCAATATCTCTAAAGAAAAGCCGAGGGTCATCGGCCTTGATATTATGTTTAGTGAGAGGGAGGGCAAAAAGACAGACAGGGCGCTTGCAGCAGCAATAAAAAAGACAAAAAATCTTGTCCTTGCTACAGCCTTCATCCTGCCTCCTGAGGGCAAAGGCTCGGCCATGTCACCATGCTTCCGGATATGGATGGCGTCCTGAGATGGGAGATGATGTATCTCAATTACGGCGATGACTGCTATCCTTCATTTGCGCTTCAGGTTGCAAGGATAGCGCTCGGCGCAGAGATGAAAGATATGGTTCTTTATGGCGGCTCTGGGATAAGGCTCAGCAATCAGTTTATATCCATTGACAATTATGGAAGGGCATTAATAAATTACAGGGATAGAATTAACAGTTTTAAAACAATATCTGCATCAGATATTATAAAAGGCAGGGCAAAAAAGGGGATGCTTAAGGACAAGATAGTTTTAATCGGAGCAACAGCGCTTGCTACTTATGAGAAGATGGCATCTCCGCTATTTGCCAACATGCCGGGCGTTGAAAAGAATGCAAATGTTGTTGAGAATATCCTGTTAAATAACTTTAATAAAAAGAGCCCTGGGGTTGTGGAGCTGGCTACAATAATCTTCACAGGCCTCCTCCTGGGATTTATCCTTCCAAGGCTCAGGGCAATACCCGGCGCTGCTATTGCAATTGGCTTTATGCTCTTTTACACAGCGATTAGCTGCTATTTGCTGATTTATGCAAATCTCTGGATAAATTTAGTCTACCCTGTCACGAATATGCTTATCATATTCATTGGCATAACAGTGACAAAGTTTTTCTTTGAGGAGAAGAAGGCAAGGGAAATCAGACGGATATTTTCAAGCTATGTATCTCCAAAGATTGTGGAGGAGCTTATCAACAACCCTGAAAAGCTGAGGCTCGGCGGCGAGAGGAAGACAGTTACAATACTCTTTTCTGATTTAATGGGCTTTACAACCCTTTCAGAAAAACTTCCTCCTGAAGATGTTGTGGCAATGCTGAATGAATACTTTAAGGAGATGGTGGATATAATCTTCAGATGGGACGGCACCCTTGATAAGTTTGTTGGCGATGAGATTGTGGTGTTCTGGGGCGCGCCAGTAGAGCAGCCAAATCACGCAGAGCTTGCCATAAGATGCGCACTCCATATGTCTGACAAATTGAACAAGATGCAGGAGAAGTGGCGGAGCGAAGGAAAGGATATCTTAGACTGCGGCATCGGGATTAATACAGGAGAGGTCATCATCGGGAATATCGGCGCAGAGGGCAAGAAGATGGACTACACAGTAATAGGCGACCATGTAAATCTTACAGCAAGGGTTGAAAAATTAACGAGGGAGTATAAGACAAGAATCCTTCTTGCAGAGAACACTGTAAAGAGCATTGAGCCTTTAATAAAGAGCGGCGTGTTTGGGCACTTTGAGTTAATAGAGCTTGCCAGCGTAAAGGTCAAGGGAAAGGAGCAGGAGGTAAAGATATTCGGGCTTAAAAGCGAAAGGCATGAAATCCGTGCAGCCCTAACCCTTTAATTTTAATATCTCCTTTGCAGCAGATACATCGTCCTTCATGTGCGCAATCAGCTCATCTGCATTCCTGAATGCCATTTCATTGCGGATCCTTTTTACAAATTCAATTTCAAGCATTTCATTATAAAGGCTCCCGTTAAAACCAAAAAGATAAGCCTCTACACCAAATCTTTCATTTTTGAAGGTAGGTTTGTTTCCAATATTTGCAACACCGTCATATATTTTATCTCCCTTTTTTACCTTTACAGCATAAACACCATCCTTAGGTATCAGCTCAGAAGGAAGCTCAATATTCGCTGTAGGAAAACCGAGCTTGCGGCCTCTCCCCGCGCCTTCAACAACCATTCCGTTTAAGGCATAATTTCTGCCAAGGAGTTTTGCAGCATTATCCACATTGCCATCCAATATCATTTGCCTGATGCGGGAGCTGCTGACAATAGCACCGTCAATTACAACAGGCTCAATGACTCCAACATAAAAACCGTATCTTTTGCCAAGCTCCTTTAGATGACTGATTGTCCCTTCTCTGTCTTTGCCAAAGGCATAGTCATGGCCAACATATACCTCAAAGACGCCAATCTTCTTATGCAGAACATTTTTTACAAAATCATCGGGATTTTGCTCAGCAAACTCCTTTGTAAAATTAGCGCATATTACAGCACCCACGCCCGCGTCCTCAATCAGCCTTACCCTCTCGTCGCAGGATGTAATAAGTCTTATATCTTTGTCAGGCGCAATCACCTTTAATGGATGAGGCTCAAAGGTAAAGACAACACTATGACCGCCTGCCTCTTTAGCACGGGACACAATCTTTTTTAATATTGCCTGATGGCCAAGATGCACCCCGTCAAAGTTTCCAATGGTTAATATTGGTCTTTTCAGCTCATCCTTAAGGTTTTTTATCTCCCTGTATATCTTCATAGGATACTAAAATTTAACAGAAATGATTGACTTAGTAAAGAGGTTTTCATATAGTTATGTAATGGGGTTACTATCCATGTCTATTGTGCCCTTATAGATAGTATGTTAATTACCCTCTGGACTGGTTGTAAGCCTTAAACCACTAACAGCATAATGTTTATCTGTGAGCCTGGGAAATGGGTGAGGTTAGTTTCCTTCTCTCTTCCCCGCGACCAATCAGGTATGATTGAAAGCCTTGCTGTGCCAGAGCGTATAGAGAGCCTGCCGTTCCATTGATTAACAAATCTCCTGACAGCAGCCAAGCCATGTCCCCTGCCTTCATCTGCATATCTTGAAGCGCCGTGAAGTAATGCCTTTTCTATTGCATCAAAATCATTTTTAATTGAAAAACGGCCGGAGAGGGATTTTTTAAAGCCTATGCCAATATCCATAACAGCGATTTTTACAACATTTTTATTTAAATTCTGGAAGTGGTATTTCTGAATGCCTACAAAGCCCTTATTTTCGCTGTGCTCAATTATGTTCTGGCACACCTCAGAGAGGGCTACGATAAAACCGTTTATTGCCCTTTCATCATAGTGAAGGTGTTTTGCAAGTATTGCATGGGCGCGGCCTTTGACCTTGCCAACTATAAAATGAATGTCGTCTGATTTTTCTATTGGTGTAATCTCAAGCAGGACATCAGAATAAGAACTTCTCCGATATTTTTCTGAAATCTGCGGTTTCGCTGGCTCAAGGCTAAAGTATTTATCAGCGAACTTAAAGAAGTCCATGCGCTCAAGGTATTTTATGACCTCTTCTGATTCTGGAAGGAGGAGCGGCTTTTTAATGCCATCTGATTTTAAAAGCTCGCCTATCTCAAGGAGCCCCACCATGCCATAGGGGTCAACAAAGGCCGCTTCCTTGAGGTCTATTATTGATAAGCCTTGAATGTTGTTTAGGACATGTTCAAAGCTATCCTCTGTAATCTGCATCATAGTATCTAAACAATTATTTCAGATGTTATCATCCATTGCAATGACCATATCCCTTCATCATCCCTTTCAAGGCAGGCAATGCCTGCTGTTGGAAATGAGACGATATCCTTATCCATATCACCTGATAGGAGCAGTGATGTGAGCATCTCAAGATGGGGAAGGTGTCCGACGAGCATTATGTTGTCAAAGACCTCGTTTAACCTTTCTGCCCATATCCTTGGGTCATCCTGAGGGCTAAGGTCTTTTGCCTCTGAGATGCCCTTTGCAGGCTTCAGCTTTTCAGTTAGGACATCTGCTGTTTGCTTTGCCCTGAGTTTTGTGCTGTGGAATATCTGGTCAATAGAAAGATTCAATAGAGATAGATGATCTGCTACCTTCTTAATCTCCTGCAGGCCATTTTCAGAAAGCGGCCGCAGGATATCCTCTTGCTCGCTTTTTGCATCTGCGTGTCTTATGAGGTAAAGGTTCATATTTTTTCTCTACAATACTGGCAGCCTGCCAGTAATTACACTCCTCATGTGCCGCCGCAGCCAATGGTTACCTTATCGCCTTCTACAATAACTGGTACCCTTTCAGCGCCATTAGAAAATTTTAGCATCTCTGCCATTTTTTCCTTGTCTTCCTTAACATCATAGTATATTGCCTTATCACCATAAGCCGACCTGGCTCTTTCAGTATATGGTCAGCCGTGCTTGCCGTAGATTATGATTTGTTCTGCCATGATGGCCCCCTATATATTATTTGATAAAGCATTATAGCCATGAAAGCTATTGGGGTCAATTGCAAAATTAAAGTTCATGAATTGCTTGCCATTGTCTTGAAAATATCATAAGATTATTTCCATGCAGGCCTTTGATAATATAAAAAGCCTATCAAGCACTATCAAAGAAATCAAGGCGCAGAAAAAGACAATCGGTTTTATCCCTACAATGGGCTTTCTTCATGAAGGCCACTTAAGTCTGATGAGGTTTGCAAAAAAGGTTACTGATGTGGTTGTTGTAAGCATCTTTGTTAATCCCACGCAGTTCGGGCCAAAAGAGGACTTCAATGCCTATCCACGCGATATGGAAGGCGATAAGCGCAAGTGTTTAGAAGCTGGCGTTGATATCCTGTTTATCCCTCCTGCCTCAGAGATATATCCTGAAAATTATATCACCTATGTTAATGTAGAAAAGATAACAGATGTGATGTGCGGCGCATCAAGGCCAGGGCATTTCAGGGGCGTTGCAACCATTGTGGCAAAGCTCTTTAATATTGTAAAGCCTGACAAGGCATTCTTTGGCCAGAAAGATTATCAGCAGACAGTGATAATAAAAAGGATGGCTGCTGATTTGAACATGGATATTGATATAGAAGTCCTTCCTACAGTAAGAGAGTCTGACGGCCCTGCAATGAGCTCCAGAAATTTTTATCTAAATGAAGAAGAGAGAAAGGCAGCCGCATGTTTATACAGGTCTTTGACAAAGGCAGAGGAGATGATAAAAAGTGGTGAACGAGGCAGTGCTAAGATTATCGGCAGCATGCAAAAGATTATTGAGGCAGAGAAACTCGCAAAGATAGACTATATTACCATTGCTGATGCAGAGACACTTGAAGAGGCAAAGACAATAGACAGGAAGGTTGTTATTGCATTGGCAGTATGGATAGGAAAGACGAGGTTGTTTTAACACCTCTGTTGCCTCCCTTTCAACATCTATGCCGAGACCGATTCCATTGCCAACCATTTTTACATTATTAAAAAAGAGATCTATCTTACCAGTGTTTACTTTAACACCTGAATAGCCGATGGCGCACATAATCCTGCCCCAGTTTGCATCAGAGGCAAAGAGCGCGGTCTTTACAAGATTTGAATTCGCAATTGCCATTCCTATTTTTTTAGCGTCATTAAAACTCTTTGCGCCTTTAACCCTTATCTCCACAAACTTTGTTGCGCCCTCACCGTCTTTAACAATCATCTTTGCAAGCTGTGTGCAAAGATAGGTTAATGCCTCCTGAAAAATCATAAATCCTTTACTGCCCTTTTTAATTTTTATACCCGACATACCATTTGCAAGGCACAAGGCAATATCGCTTGTGCTCATATCACCGTCAACTGAAATCATGTTAAATGATTTATTTACTGCATCCTTTAATGCGCTCCTTAAATCCGCTGTTGCTATCTTTGCATCTGTGCCAATGAATGCAAGCATGGTTGCCATATCTGGGTGTATCATGCCTGAGCCCTTGGCAACGCCGCCAATTGTAACAATCTTTTTACCTATATTTATCTGAACAGCCTTTTCTTTCAGGAAGGTATCTGTAGTCATCATTGCCTCTGCTGCATCCCTTCCGCCATCCCTGCTGAGTTTTGTGGTTGCATCAGCAATACCTCTTTTTACCTTATCAATTGGTAACTGTTGGCCAATAACACCTGTTGATGCCACATAAACAAGATGGGATTTTATTTTTAATCCCTTTGCAGTGAGGATAGCCATCTCCTCTGCATCCCGTAAACCCTGTTTTCCTGTGCATGTATTTGCATTGCCGCTATTGACAGCAACCGCCTGTCCCGCACCCTTTTTTATATGTTTTTGATTAATAAGAAGCGGCGCGCCCTTTATTTCATTGGCTGTTATTGTCATGGCTGCGCTACAGGGCCGCTCTGAAAAAATCAAGGCAAGGTCTTTTTTCTCAACCTTTTTTATCCCTGCATAAACCCCTGAGGCAAGAAAGCCCGGGACAGCAGTTATGCCGCCAGAAAGTTCTTTCATTATATAATAACCCCTCACCCTAACCCTCTCCCGCAAGGGGAGAGGGAAGTGCTTTTGTGTCTCTCCCGTAAGGGGAGAGGGTAATATGTTTATACCTCTCCTGCATGGAGATATGGCATTTGTTTTTTATGTAGGGGCGAGGCGTTGCCTCGCCCTCTTTGGATTCCTCTATTCCCCCTTTACTAAAGGGGGACACAGGGGGATTACGGAAACACAGGCAGCAGATTAAGCCCGCACTCCTCATCAAATCCCATCATTATATTCATATTCTGTATTGCCTGGCCAGAGGCGCCTTTTATTAGATTATCAATGGCAGATACAATAACTATCATCCCAATCCTTTTATCCTCAACAACCCCTATCTCACAGATATTTGAACCCCGAACATTTTTTGTATCAGGCAGTGCGCCTGAATCAAGAACCCGCACAAATGGCTCATTCTCATAAAAGCCTTTGTAATGTAATAGAAGCGCCTTTACATCAATCCTCTTTTTTATATAAATCGTGCTCAATATTCCCCTGTTCATCGGTATCAGATGCGGTGTAAACGAGACCTTGATATTTTTGTCAGCAGCCTTGCTCAATTCCTGCTCTATCTCTGGCGTGTGCCGATGCGTGCCAATCTTATACGCCCGCACACTCTCATTTGCCTCTGTAAAAAGATATGCAGCCTCTGCGCCCCTTCCAGCGCCTGACACACCGGACTTTGAGTCAATTATGATTGGCAAATCTACTCCCTTTGCCCATTTGCTTTTTAGTAATGGCGCAATGGCGAGTATTGCAGATGTTGGATAGCATCCGGGATTTGCAACAAGAACTGCCTTTTTTATCTTATCCCTATAAAGCTCTGGCAGGCCGTAAACTGCTCTTTTAAGCAAGTCCTTTGCAGTATGTTTCTCCTTATACCACTTTTCATATATCTTATAATCTTTAAGCCTGAAATCTGCGCTTAAATCAACCACCTTTTTGCCGTATTTTAAATATGCCTTTGCAGAATCCATTGCAGCGCAGTGGGGAAGACAGAGGAAGATAAAATCTGCCTTTTTTGAAATAAGCGCTGGATTGTTCTTTTCAAAGCATAGGTCAGTTTTTTCTTTCAGATTTGGAAAGAGTTGAGCCACA
>JACRON010000176.1 GCA_016214425.1 Nitrospirota bacterium | reverse complement strand
GCTGTCAGGCACACCCATTGTTGCCAATCCAGAGCCTGCCTTTACAAGGAGGCTGTCTGCATGGCCGTGGTAGCAGCCTTCAAACTTTAATATCTTATTCCTGTTTGTAAAGCCCCTTGCAAGCCGCAATGCGCTCATTGCTGCCTCTGTGCCAGAGCTTACCAATCGCACAAGCTCTATGGATGGAAATGCCTCTTTTATCATCTTTGCAAATCTCACCTCAAGTGCGGTAGGCGCGCCGTAGCTTGTGCCCTTTGATACAGCATTTTTTATCATCTTTGTTATCTTTGGATTTGCATGTCCGAGAATCATCGGCCCCCAGGAGAGGACATAGTCAATAAATTTATTTCCGTCCATGTCGTATATATAACAGCCTTTAGCCCTTTTGATAAATATCGGCTCGCCGCCAACTGATTTAAAGGCGCGCACAGGGCTGTTCACGCCGCCAGGTATAAGCCTTTAGCCCTTTTGATAAATATCGGCTCGCCGCCAACTGATTTAAAGGCGCGCACAGGGCTGTTCACGCCGCCAGGTATATGCAGTTGTGCCTCTGCAAATAGTTTCTTGGATATTGCGTTACGCATCATCCCTCCTCGTAACAGTTTGGCCATTTTAAAGAAATGGCTAAACTTCAATGCAAAATGCAAATTTTAAATTGAAAAATGCAAAATAATGTCATTCCCGCAGAGTCTCTGAGCGGGAATCTATAAAGAGACAAAACTGGCTTCCTGCTAAAAACACGCAGGAATGACATACTTCCAATCTTAATTTTGCACTTTGCATTTTACAATTTGCAATGATATTTAGCCGTTACTCTCGACAGCTAAATAGTTACCCCTCCTCACCATCCTCAAAATATCTCATGCTTGTCTTCTTCATCCTCAAAATATCTCATGCTTGTCTTCTTGAACTCCTTTGTGCTGTATAAGAGTTTATAATCCTGTATGCCAATTGCCTCTGATATCTTCTTTGCAACTGCCTCGCAGTCTTCCCTTGTTTTGCCATGAATCATTGTATAAAGATTATATGGCCAGTCTGGAAATGTTGGCCTTTCGTAGCAGTGTGTTACTTCTTTAAAAGAGGCCATTATCTTGCCTATTCTTTCTGCATCCTCTTTCGGGACAATCCATATACCCATGCCATTTGCAGAAATCCCAGCCTCCCTGTGCCTTAATGTTGCACCAAAGCGGCGGATGTAGCCCTTTTTCCTGAACTCCTTGATTTTGGCAATCACCTCTGCCTCTGAAATGCCGAGATGGTCTGCTATTACCTTATATGGCTGTTCGGCTACAGGCATGTCATCCTGAATTATCCTTATAATCCACTTTTCTGTTTCTGTAAGGTCTATCATATAAAAAAACTCCCTTAAACTTTAATAATATTAGTGAAATCTATCACAGTAGCAGAGAGGCTGTCAATATTTATGTAGTTATTAATATTGACAATAACAACCCCCCTCTGATATATTATCTCAGATTCTAAGACATTTTCTGCAAATTATTTTCATATTATGCCGAAGTGGTGTAATTGGTAGACACGCCAGATTCAGGGTCTGGTGGGAGCAATCCCGTAGGGGTTCGAGTCCCCTCTTCGGCACCATAAAAAATGGGTTTTCACACAGCTCAAAATTTTTTCTTGACACAAACATCATGAAAGGTATACTTTCTTTTCATGCGGACAGCATATTTTGACTGCTTTTCAGGCATAAGCGGCGACATGACGCTCGGCGCATTGATTGATGCGGGCCTGAGCATTAAGGAATTAAAATCTCATCTTTCAAAACTCCCTATTGATAATTATAATCTTTTTGCAAAGAAGGTAAAAAAGAACGGCATTTCTGCAACCAAAGTGGATGTGATTGTAAAAGGTAGGCAAAAAGAGCGAAGGCTTTCTGATATTAAAAAAATAATAAGCAATAGCAAACTTGACAGGTCAATCAAAAATAATGCAATCAGTGTCTTTGAAAGGCTGGCAAAGGCTGAGGCAAAGGTTCATAAGACAAGTATAAACAATGTTCATTTTCATGAGGTTGGCGCAATAGATGCAATTGTTGATATAACTGGTGCAGTAATTGGTCTTAAAATATTAGGGATTGAAAACATCATTGCATCGGCAATAAATACCGGCTCAGGTTATATTAAATCAGCACATGGAATGCTGCCTGTCCCGGGGCCTGCTACCGCAGAGCTTTTAAAAGGCATACCTGTCTATTTCACAGATACAAAGATGGAGCTAACAACTCCAACAGGCGCTGCTATCATCAGCACACTTTCAAAGGACTTTGGGCAAATGCCAAAGATGGATATTAAGGCTATCGGCTATGGCGCGGGGACATTTAACTCGCCTGATATGCCGAATGTTCTAAGAATATTTATCGGTGAGATGAAAAATCCTGCAAAGGAAGAAAACACCATCCTCCTTGAGACAAACATAGATGACATGAATCCGCAGCTCTATGAATATGTGATGGATAAACTCTTTGCATCAGGCGCATTGGATATTTATCTCACGCCAATTATAATGAAAAAGGGCCGGCCTGGGACAATGTTAAGCGTGCTTGCAAAAATAGATGATGTAAAAAAGCTGTCAGCTATTATTTTTAGAGAAACAACATCTATTGGACTTCGGGTTCAGGAGATTGGAAGAATCAAAGTTGAAAGGGAGATTAAAGAGATAAAGACTAAATTCGGGAATGTGCATGTAAAGGTTGCCTCTGACGGCAAAGAGATACTCGGCATTAATCCAGAATACGAGGACTGCAAAAGGATTGCTATTAAAAAGGGGTTACCGTTAAAAAAGGTAATGGAGGAGATTAAGAAAGAGGCAGGCAGAATTAATAGATGAGGCTCAGCGGCAATAAATATAATCGTATGGAGTTTGCTGGCGCGTTTGGCGACTTAGGGACTTTCATACCCTTTGTTGTGGGCTATATTACAATCAATAAGATGGACCCGCTCGGCATTCTTCTATCATTTGGCCTGTTTAAAATTTTTGCTGGTTTATATTTCAAGACGCCAATGCCCATTCAGCCTATGAAGGCAATCGGCGGGACTGCTATTGCAAATCCAGAGCTTATCACACATGGTATGATATGGGGTTCCGGCATTTTTACCGGGCTCCTCTGGCTGATAATGGGAATAAGCGGCACCATTGACATACTTGCAAGGATCACAAAGAAGCCTGTTGTAATCGGCATAATGCTCGGTCTCGGTTTTTCATTTATCTATGACGGCATAAAAATGATAGCCGCTGAGCCTATTATTGGCATTATCGGGGTTGTAATAACCTTTTTATTCCTTACAAATACAAGATTTCCTGCCATGCTCCTCCTTCTTTCATTTGGCATCATCATATCCTTTATCCGCGCTCCTGAACTCTTTTCTGAACTAACGAAAACAGGCGTGCATTTAAGGCTGCCTGAATTTGGCATCTTAAACATAGACAGAGAGGGCATGATAAAGGGGATATTGATGCTTGGCATTCCCCAGATTCCTCTTACGCTTGGAAATGCCATAATTGCAATAACAGCAGAGAATAACAGGCTCTTTCCAAATAAAAAGGTAAGGGAAAAAACAATAGCAATAGACCATGGATTTATGAATATCTTCTCAACAGCAATCGGCGGCGTGCCGCTGTGCCATGGCGCTGGAGGCATGGCAGGCCATGTAAGGTTCGGCGCCAAGACAGGCGGCGCACT
>JACRON010000175.1 GCA_016214425.1 Nitrospirota bacterium | reverse complement strand
TCATTGAAAAATTTTTTATATTCTTCTTTATCTGCTCAATCCTCTCATGTTTCTTCTCTATTGCATAAACCTTGCCCATTTTTGCAACCCTTCCTGCCTCAATGGCAATTGAGCCGGAACCAGCGCCAATGTCCCAGATAACACTATTCTCTCTTATTCTCATTTTTGATAGGCTGATAGCCCTTATCTCCTCTTTTGTAATCAATCCGGCAGAGTGACTAAAGACACAGTCAGGAAATCCAAAAATGGCATTTATCTGAAAACCTTTTTTTCCACCCTCCCCCTTGCCCCCTCCCATCAAGGGAGGGGGATACTGCTGCTTGTCTTTCCCCTCCCCTTGCGGGAGGGGACTAAGGGGAGGGGTAAATTTTGTTATACTATTTCTTATAAGTATCATAACATTAAGCGGAGAAAAGGTCTTCAGCCTTACCTCATTCAAAGAGCAGGTCGTTATCTTCTCCGTTGAAGAGCCGAGGTCTTCACAGATGTAGGCAGTAAAACCTTTAAGTTCATTCTTTAACAATGCCTCTGCTATTTTCTTTGGCTCATCACCATTGCTTGTGAATATGCCTATTTTATTAGAGTATGTTGCAGTTTTTATTATCTTTCCAATATCCTCACGGCCGTGAGAGCTCACAATCACCGCATCGTGCCACGACTCCTTTATCTTTGCAAATGCCCACTGCATGGAGCTGATATTGGGAATAATCTCAATGTCTTTCTTTGGCAGATTTTTTATAAGATAATCTGCAATGCCGTAAATCTCTCTCCTCCAAAAAGCATATTAGAACCTTCAATAATCTTCAATGCATTATTTGAAAGGTCATTTTTGCCATTAATACCTATGCCTATAATGAATATCATATTTTATTGCTGCGGAATATCTGGCTGCGGCATTGAGGCGCTGACAGTAAAGAGCCTGAATCTTTCAAGATTGTATGTCTTTGAAAAACCCAAAGACCTTACAGTATATGGAAATCTTACAGTAAGCTTCTTTGTCTCAACCTTCATACCTGCCATGCCAACAATTGAACCTGCAATTGTCTTTTCCTCTGTATCCTCTATGTTAATTAGAATTTCATCAGGATTAACAATAATACCTCTTTCGTTTGCCTTCTTTAATATCGCTGCCTTTATCATTTCCTCATTTGGTGTTCCCATCTGGATTATCCCTTCAATATCTGAGTTAAAACCTTCTGATATCATAAATCTGTTAAAATGGGCATACGCAACAAAACCTATTACACCAACTACCACTAAAATTATTATGGCTTTCATCTAAATACCTCCTGTTTCACATCCGCCATAACAGCGCCATTGGAGGATAAAATAATACACCTAATCTCAATATCTTTTTTCAGTAATCCTCTTATCTTCTCTATTACCCTCTTGCCTACTAACTCAAAAAACCTTTTATCGCTCATATTCTCAAAAGAATCAGATACCTGTCTTGCAGTATTGCTCTGTTTTATCTCTTTGCATATTGTTTTATCATATCCCCATTCTTCCGCCCATTTGGAAATATTTGAAAGATTAAGGTTTGAGTCCCTGACATGGGTTTTGAAGTTGCCGTCTGCAATTTTTGCCATCTTGCCGAGCTGGCCGACAACATCTATCTTTTTAATGCCTTTTTTAACTGCTGTCTTAAAGGCAAAGCCAGCATAATCACCCATCTGAACAAATGCCTCTTCTTTCAGCCTTAATATCTCCTCTGCATATTTCTCGCTGTTCCTGCCCGGCGTAAAGACAATCTCACTTAGTCCTGCTGCAATTGCCATATCAATACCGAGACTTATTGTCTCCTTATAGGCATCAACAGACATGGATTCTACAATGCCTGTTGTGCCGAGTATTGATATGCCGCCAATGATTCCGAGCCTGCTGTTCAATGTCTTTTTCGCAAGCTCTTTGCCTTTAGGAACAGAGATGGTAATCTCAAGAGTTTTGAGTTCTGAGTTTTGAGTTTTGGAGTGGTAAAAACTCCGAACTCCGAACTCCGAACTCAATACTTCTTCAACTGCCTCTCTTATCATCCTCATCGGCACAGG
The DNA here is from genome assembly GCA_016214425.1 of Nitrospirota bacterium. Classification (GTDB taxonomy): domain Bacteria; phylum Nitrospirota; class CAKKRA01; order 9FT-COMBO-42-15; family 9FT-COMBO-42-15; genus 9FT-COMBO-42-15. Next base: position 11,917 of record JACRON010000175.1, on the reverse strand, counting down.
ATTTATTGCAGGGCAGCCAACAGGCACAGCAAGACCAGGCTTTGTTACAACACCAACGCCTTTGCCACCCTTTATTATTATATGAATCGGGGAATCGGGGAATCGGGGAATCGGGGAAAAAGAAGTAAAAAAATTCTCCGTTTCTCCGTTTCTCCGTTTCTCCGTTTCTGTTGAAAAAACGGCCTCTGCCGCAATCTCTGCACCATTTGTTATATCAGGGTCATCACCCGCATCCTTGATTACAGAGGCACGCGCAAGAAGTTGCGAGTTGCGAGTTGCGAGTTTAGAGGCATGTATCCTGAATTTTACCCTGCTGCCATTAGGAAAGGGAATCTCAACATCCGTGATCCGTGATGCGTGATCCGTGATGGAAATTTTACCATTCTTTGAATCGCAGCTCATAACGCTTAACGCATAACGGATAACGATTAATGTTGCTGCCTTTGCTGCTGCTGCTGCACAGGCGCCAGTTGTGTAGCCCTTGCGAAGCGGCTTATTTAATCCCTTTTTCATTCTTCTTCTTTTTTCTTGTCTTCCTCGTCTTTCTTGCCTGCAATCCTATACTCTTCACTTGCCCATTTGCCGAGGTCAATAAGCTTGCACCGTTCAGAGCAGAAGGGCCGAAACTCATTACCCTCCCACTCTGTCTCTTTTTTGCAGATTGGACATTTGGCTTTCATAAAGATTAAATACCATATAATAATATCTAATGCAAACGCAATAATTTGTGTTAAATAAATCTCCCCTAACCCCTCTTTTCCAAAGAGGGGGAACACACCCCTTTATCCCCTCTTAATAGAGGGGAAAGTTTCCCCCTTTGAAAAAGGGGGATTAAGGGGGATTTTAAGATTTAGAATTTTACATCTCAATATCCCTCTTTTAGCAAGTTTTTATTAAAATATGCCACAAATCCACCGAGGGATAACCAGAAGACAAAGGCAACAGCAAAAGAGACAATTCTGAAAATAGTAATAATGTCATCCGGCACAAGGCTGTATTTAATGCCAGAAGGGGAACCAAGTATAAAAGGGATGCTGATTACTGCAAGAGAAATTAATGCTGCTGCCGGAGCTGCAACAGCTTTGTATGAATTCCGCAGGGTTCTATGAATAAACCAGAATATTCCTATACCCATTATTTCTGCACTGATAAGCAATAGCCACCAAAGCTGCCTGTTTTCTACCTCTGCAATTGCCTCAACACCCGGCGGATTCGGCGGAAGCCCGAGGCCAGGCAAAAGATTTATAAACAAAAAACCAAAAAAACCGAGTATTAGCCCTTTTTTAATCCCTTTGTTTCTGAGATAAAGATATACAATGCTAAGAACAATGCCATAAGAAACGCCAAGGGTGGTTGTGCCAATCATTGTTAGGAGCAGCCTTTTATAAAAAGGCATCTCCCCGCCTTCGCCATGCTCATGGCTTGCGCCTTCCTCTTTAATTACAGTCACCGAATTTTCAAATCTCTCTGCCTTCAGGATAAGGGGGGTAATAATCGTCAGCGTCAAAAGGCCAAGGATAATGCCTGCTATTAATCCAGCGATAACGCCGTTTAAAATAGAATCTTTCATAATATTTTCCCCTCACCCTACCCTCTCCCACAAGGGGAGAGGGAAAAAATCATTTTTCACTTCTTAGAAAGCATCTCCACCTTTCCCCTCCCTTGATGGGAGGGGATTAAGGGGAGGGTGGATAATAAATCTTAGTGGCATGGAAACCCAAGCCCGTGCCTAATGTCATGAAATGCATCATGGATTGCTGGATAAGGCGCAAAACCTACAATATAGACTACCCCCGCTGCTACTAATACAGATGTTGCAATAAACATGACCTTCCTATAATCATCTGCTGCAATACTCCTTAATCTTGCTATTCTCTCCAAGGTATCACCTCCTTTCATCTAAAACCCCTCACCCTGCCCTCTCCCACAAGGGGAGAGGGATTTTTTTGTCCCTCTCCCCAAAGGGGAGAGGGGTTCATTTTGTGTCTCTCCTACAATGAGAGAGGGTTAATATATAATAAAACAAAAAATCCCCTGCCTTCTTAGTAAAGGCAGGGGATTGATTTAAAATTACTGCCTTCCCATCCCTTTTCTTCTGGACAGTGGCTTTTGCGGTATAAAGGTCTTCCCTCAATTAATGAGGTCAGGATTACAGCGGCGGGTCCGCCCCCGCTTATACGGGGTTCCCATTTAAAACCAATGCGGTTACCTATGTAATTCTTATTAATTTTTCACTTAATACATATCATATATAACAATTATATGTCAACCACTATTTAGAAAATCCATGTTGTTTTAAAAAAGCTTCATCAATCTTTCTTTCTCCCTTGATTAACAGCATCTTGTGCCCTGTTACAAGATGGCCGCCGAGTCTGTCTGAGAGTTTTAATGCCCTTTCAAGGTTTACCTTTGAACCGCTTTTTAATTCGCTAAGGTTTGTCTTTTTTAAGGTCTCCGGAGCTACATCTGCCTCAAAGGAGGCAGTAGAAATACTTACTGCAGTAAGGCAGACACCGTTTACTGTTATGCTGTCTCCTATCTTCAATCCGTCAAGGACTGTCTTAGCAGATATAGAGAGCCTGGCGCCTTTTGAATCCTTTCTTATATCCTTTACTACACCAAGCTCCTCTATAATGCCGGTAAACAAAACTATATCTCCCGATACTTATTTATAAAGGCGCTCAATACTTCTATATCATTTTGCGCAATCTCAATAAAGGAAATACCGCAATAGATCTCGTCCTTTTCTTCTTGAACCCAGACAATCTTGCCCTTTGCCTTTAAACTATACAGCACAGAGGATGACGGACTCATATTTGGAAGGAAAAGATTTAGATTTAACCTTGTTTCAATTGGAAGGTTCTCGTTTAGATTAAGCATCAGCCCCCCTTCCCCGACCGTTTTTGCTAAAACCCGCTTGGTCTTTCCATCGGACTTATATTCTACAGGCAAAGAAACATTTACCCTCGGATACCTTCGCCTCTGAAATGTATCCATCTCCACCCCCTTGTTATCCCCCTTTTACCCCAGTTTTAAAAGAACTGATGTAATTATACCATAATATTTTGACATTTCAAGGGATTTTTAGTAAGGTAATGAAAGAAAATTTATTGGTTAATAACATTATAAGTAACTTGTAAATGAATATTAAAAACAGAGACAAAAAATTAGAAGGGCTGGATAAAAAATACATCTGGCATCCCTTTACACAGATGAAGGACTGGACAGAAGAGACCCCGCTGATTATTGAAAAGGGTACAGGGAGCTATTTGATTGATATAAACGGTAAAAAATATCTTGACGGCGTCTCATCCCTTTGGGTAACTGTCCATGGCCATAGAAAAAAGGAGATTGACAAGGCGGTAAAGAAGCAGATTGACAAAATAGCCCATTCAACACTGCTCGGCCTTTCAAATGTCCCTGCAATATTGCTTGCGGAGAAGCTCATAAAGATTGCGCCAAAGGGACTAACAAAGGTCTTTTATTCAGACAGCGGTTCAACTGCTGTTGAAATTGCGCTGAAGATGGCCTTTCAATACTGGCAGCAAAAAGGGGCAGAATATAAAAATAAGATAAAGTTTATCTCCCTTTATAATGCCTATCATGGAGATACCATAGGCTCTGTAAGTGTAGGGGGCATTGACCTATTCCATCAGATATATAAACCCCTCCTCTTTGATTCATATAAAATAGAATCGCCATACTGCTACAGGTGCAGGTTTAATAAAACATACCCGGACTGTAATCTTGAATGTGCAGATTATGCTGAATCTGTGATAAAAAAACATGCAGATGATACAGCCGCACTTATCATAGAACCCCTTGTTCAGGGTGCTGCTGGCATGCTGGTGTCGCCTCCCGGCTACCTAAGGAGGATAAGAGAGCTATGCACAAGATATAATGTCCTGATAATTGCAGACGAGGTGGCAACAGGATTTGGCAGGACAGGAAGGATGTTTGCCTGCGAACATGAAGATGTTTCGCCTGATATAATGGCAGTTGCAAAGGGTATCACAGGAGGCTATCTTCCACTTGCTGCAACACTTGTGATAGATGAGATATTCAATGCCTTTTATGGCGAATACAAGGATTTAAAGACCTTTTTCCATGGCCATACTTATACTGGAAATCCATTAGCCTCTGCTGCTGCAATTGCAAATATAGATCTCTTTAAAAAGGAAAAAATATTACAGAAACTACAGAAAAAGATTAAATATTTGACAATCAGGCTAAAGGAATTTAAATCACTCAAGCATGTGGGTGATATAAGGCAGAAGGGGTTTATGGTCGGAATTGAACTCGTCAAGGATAAAAAAACAAAGATGCCCTATCCCCTTGAAGAAAAGATTGGCATAAAGGTAATCAAGGAAGCAAGAAAATACGGCCTGATAATAAGACCCCTTGGAGATGTCATTGTGCTAATGCCGCCATTGAGCATTAAGATGGACGAATTAAAGAAGATATTGGATGTGGTGTACACATGCATAAGAGATGTAACTGAAAAGAGGATAATGACCATTTTTAACCATTAAACGAACTTTTCAATCTATTTTTATGTATAAAAAAATCCTCGCAGCAGTTAATGAACATATCAATTCAGAGATATCTGCAAGATATGCACTAAACCTTGCAAAGGCATGCAAGGCTAAACTATACATCTGTTTTATTGCAGAAAAAGATGCGTCCCCCTCAAGCATTGAAATGGCTGAAAATGCCGTTAAAAGGCTCTTTATGCAGGCAAGGGAGATGGATATTAAAGTAGAAAGCATAGCAGAGACAGGCAATCCTTTAAAAGAGATTGAGAAGATTGTCAAACATGAAGGCATTGACATTGCCTTTGCTGCAACAAGGAGGGAGGATATTGAAAAGAGATTCTACGCAGGCACCTTTGCAAGAAGGCTGTCATTAAACCTTCCTTGCTCTGTAGCCCTTGTAAGGGTTGTCCACATGGGAAGGCTTCATCCTCACAAGATACTTGTTCCTTTAAAGGGAGGAGTTGGCTATATAAAGGAAAGGGCGCATTTTATAGCAAAGATGGCAGAGGCATTTGGCTCAAAGGTCTTTGTTTTTCATGCAACAAAACCTATAACAAAATTCTTTCACGGAGAAATACATATCACGCCAATTGAATGGGAAAAGAGGCTGCCTGAAAATATTGCGGATTTTATGAAACATCTTAAAAGGCACAAGATTGAATATGAAGGAAAACTTTTACCGGGCGCAGTTGCAAGAAGCATAACTATAGAGGCTGCCTCAAAAAGGCATGACCTTATTATTATGGGCGCAAGCGAAAGGAGCCTTTTGATCTCTATATTGAAAGGTAATCCAGTAGAGGCTGTGCTAAGGGAAGCGCCCTGCGATATGATAATTTTTAAACCTCACCATGAAAATAAATAACCTTACAAAAGAAGAAGTCCTTCACAATCTTGTTACATCTGAGAACGGGCTTAGTGAAGAAGAGGCAAAAAGACGGCTTTCAGAATTTGGACTGAATGAAATTGAAGAGGTCAAAAGAACCTCTCTATCCATTAAATTTCTAAAACAGTTTATACATTTCCTTGCCATCCTCCTCTGGATAGGCGCAGGGCTTGCCATTTTATCAGAGATTCTGCATCCAGGAGAAGGTATGCTTACACTCGGCCTTGCAATAATTGGCGTAATATTTATTAATGCTATCTTCACATTTGTGCAGGAATACAGAGCTGAAAAATCTATTGAAAAATTAAGGCTACTCCTCCCCTTTTATGTAAAAGTAATCAGGGAAGAAAAGGAGAAAGAAATACCAGCGAGGGATGTCGTGCCAGGAGATTTAATAATCCTTTCAGAAGGTAATAAAGTGCCTGCAGATTCAAGGCTCATAGATACAACATATCTTATGCTGAATAATGCATCCTTAACAGGTGAATCTGAACCTGTGCCTGCTCAGCATAAACCATGCGAAGGCGAAATAATTGAGAGCAGGAATATTGCCTTTGCAGGAACAACAGTTGTAAGCGGCTCTGGAAAGGCGATAGTATTTGCAACAGGCATGGGCACAGAGTTCGGCCGCATAGCCCATCTTACAAGCGCTGTTGAAGCAGGCTTAAGCCCGTTACAAAAAGAGATTGTTAAGGTAACCCGGATTATAGCCTTTCTGTCAACAATAATGGGTGTTCTATTCTTTTTTATTGGCCATCTTATTGGAATCGGGTTCTGGGAAAACTTTATCTTTGCCATAGGCATAATCATTGCAAATGTGCCTGAAGGACTTCTTCCAACAGTAACGCTCTCCCTTGCCATGGGCAGTCAGAGAATGGCAAAGAAAAAGGCATTGATTAAGACCCTAACATCAGTAGAAACACTCGGCTCTGTAACAGTTATATGCACAGATAAAACAGGCACGCTTACACAGAACCGAATGGAGGTTAAAGAGATATGGACAGCAGACTATAGAAAAATCCCCCCTTCACCCCCCTTTTCTAAATCCCCCTTTTGTCCCCCTTTAATAAAGGGGGATATAGGGGGATTATCAGGAGGGATGGGGGGATTAGATTCTTATGAATGGCTTATAAAGACCGCTTACCTTTGTAATAATGCACGGTTTATAAATGGCGAATACAAAGGAGACCCGACAGAAACAGCGCTCCTAAAATATGCAAGGGAAAATATCGGAGAATTAAAATCAGAGCGCTTACATGAAATACCCTTTGATTCAGAAAGAAAAAGGATGACCACTGTTAATAAAATACTTGAAATGGAAATTTTAAGTCCCCGATTCCCCCCTTCTCCGATTCCCCGCTTCTATGCTCTTACAAAAGGCGCTATGGAAAGTGTACTGCCCATTTGCAAATATATATTACGAAATGGGAAAATAACGTCCTTGGACGAAGCATTAAAAAAAGAGACGACAGATGCCTATCACTCTTTGATGGACAAGGGATTAAGGGTATTGTCCTTTGCGTACCGAGAGGCTGGCGACAGCAGTGGCGTATTGCAATACGCCCCTACCTTTATAGAAACAGACATGGTCTTCGTTGGGTTAATCGGCATTGAAGACCCTCCGAGGCCAGAGGTATCAGAGGCTGTAAGAAAATGCCGTGAGGCAGGTATAAAAATAATAATGATTACAGGAGATGCGAGCAGGACTGCTGTTGCTATTGCAAAAGAGATAGGACTTGTTAAGGGAAGCCCTTTTGTAATAGAGGGGCACGAGTTTGTAAGGATGAGCGATAAAGAGCTTAGGGAAAAACTGACTGAGGAAGAGATAATATTTTCAAGAATGACGCCAAAGCACAAGATGAGGGTAGTATCAATCTTAAAAGAAGAGGGGCAAAGGGTTGCAGTAACAGGGGATGGAGTGAATGACGCACCAGCCTTAAAAAAAGCAGATATTGGCATTGCTATGGGCATTGCTGGAACAGATGTGGCAAAAGAGGCATCTGACATGATACTCCTTGATGATAACTTTGCAACAATTGTAAATGCAATTGAGGAAGGAAGGGCAGTGTATGATAATATAAGAAAATTTATAAGCTATATCTTCTCATCAAATATCCCAGAGATTGTGCCGTATCTTGCCTACATTCTTTTCAGGATTCCATTGCCATTAACAATCATACAGATACTTGCAGTTGACCTTGGTACTGATATGCTCCCTGCTTTGGCATTAGGCGCAGAGAAACCCACAGAGGGCATTATGAAACAGCCTCCAAGGGACCCAAAGGAGAGGCTTCTCAATCTTAGACTCCTGACCCGTGCATATCTTTTTCTTGGACCTATTGAGGCAGCAGCAGGCCTGTTTGGATTTTTCTATGTATTAAAATCAGGCGGCTGGCAGTGGGGACAGATGCTGCCATCAGATAATCTGCTTTACATGCAGGCAACAACAGCATGCCTTACAGCAATAATTGTAACACAGGTTGCCAATGTCTTTGCCTGCCGCTCTTTTAGAGAGTCAGTATTTAAAATCGGCCTCTTTTCAAATAAACTGATATTTATCGGAATAGCATTTGAAATATTATTACAGATTTTTATTGTCTACCATCCATGGGGAAACAGGATATTTGCCACAGCGCCAATTTCCTTAAATATATGGCTGATATTAATTCCGTTTGCTGTATTTCTGTTTATTGCAGAAGAGATAAGGAAGGTATTTTTGCATCAGATATACCATACTTGATTTTTGATGCTCTCAGCAGTTTGCAGCTCAAGAAACCGAGCAACCCTGCGGGCTAATTCATATATATTTCTGCGCGTTGCTATTATTATGCCACAATGCCCTTTACCCTCTTCACTAAGCCTGATAGATAATTCTTCAAAGTGGACACGATTATGTGTTAGAAATGCGCATCTTAGGTTTATAGCTCGCTCCAATTGCTCTCTATCACTTTTTCCGAGCATCTCCTCACCAAGTGTTGTGAAGACGGTGAAGCCCTTGGCATTGAGTAATGGTTTTATCAATACATCAACATCTTCGTCTGTATAGAGGCGAATCATTTTACTGACGAATGGATAAGACTTTCCGGAATCTTATTTTTTTCAATAAAAGCGTCAATTTCCTTCTGGTGGTCGCTATAGTAGCTTAGTGCGTCAAAGACCTGCGCCAGCGTGAGATGAGGAAGATGAACCACAATCTCTTCAGGAGAAAGCCCCAACCTCCAGTTCTCAACAATGGCGCGAACAGGGGTTCTTGTCCCCTTAATAATAGGTTCACCACCCAAAATAGACGGGTCACTTACAATATAACAATGCTTGGTAATTATCTCCATATAATTTATGTTACCCAAAAGCCTCAATTGTGTCAACTAATTATTATATTTTTTAATTGGTATTATTCAGAGCCTATGTTAAAATTATTTTTAAATGAAAAATAAAGGCAAAATAAAGATTGACCCTTCTGCCTTTGTTGCAAGGAATGCCACTGTGATTGGCTCTGTTACAATCGGCAAAGATGCCAGTGTATGGTTTGGCGCTGTTGTGCGCGGTGATATGGCAGAGATTATTATTGGGGATGAGAGCAATGTGCAGGACAATGCTGTTGTCCATGTTGACTTTGGAAAGCCATCACTAATAGGCAATGGCGTTACAGTTGGCCATGGGGCAATTATACACGGCGCTGTAGTTAAGGATAATGTATTAATTGGCATGGGTTCTATTCTGTTAAATGGCGCGGTAATCGGAGAAAATTCCGTGATTGGAGCCGGCACTGTTGTAACAGAGGGCTTTGAAGTGCCGCCAAATTCACTTGTCATCGGCGTGCCGGGAAAGATAATCAGACAATTAAAGCAAGAGGAGATTGAAAGGATAAAGGATGCAGCAAGGGTTTATGTGGAGTATGCAAGGGAATACAAGGGTGCGGGTAAATTTTAAATCAGCTCCTCTAAATACATTGCAATAGTCTCCTCACTAAGTTCGCCTAACACCTTCTCCTTCATTACACCGTTTTTATCTATAAAAAAGCTCGTTGGTGTTGCAAAGACCTTATACAACTTTGTTATACTCATGCCTTTATCAATCAGAATTGGAAAGGTCAAATCCAATTTGTTTGCTGTCTCTGCAGCAACCTCTTTAGGGTCTTCAATATTAATTGCTAATACCACAAAACCTTTATCTTTAAGCTTTCTGTATGCCTTCTCCACAACAGGCATCTCCTTTTTGCATGAAGGGCACCTGCTTGACCAGAAGCGGAGCATTACAGCCTTTCCCTTAAAATCACTGAGCTTTACCTCTTTATTATCAATATCCATAAGTGTGAAGTCCATTGCAGGGCCGCCGAGCTTTGTTGTTACATTATCAGATGAATTGTAGAAGCCCTGCTGGCTCAGCAAAAAACCGAGAAGGCCTGATATAAATAGGACAAGCAATATTTTATTCCAGTGTTTTCTTTTCACCTTTATTTACACCTCTTAAAATCTTTTCAAAGGGATTCTTAACAATCCTTCCCTTATAGCTCACTGCATGCTTCTCTGCATCCTCAAGCTTTAAGAATGCATGAACCCTGTTGTTATTTACATTGTTTGTTATAATCTCACTCTCCACATAATAGGCAATGGATGAGTCTATCTTCTCTCCTGTTACCTCGTCTGTAACCCTTACATAAGAAACAGCGTCCATATTTTGAGAAAGCCACATATATGCACAGTATATGGAGTCAAATCTCTTGGTTGCATTATCCCTTAAGATTATATCCACCTGATATATTGGCTTGATGTGAACGCCGTCAAAATCGCATTTTTCAATCTTGTGCGTTTTCTTATATATTGAGCTGCCCAATGCAATAGCAATCATCAATATCAGAAATATTCCGCTTTTAATCCATTTATTCATATCTTATCATCCAATAAACAAGTGAACAGTAACCATTAGCAATGAAGCTAAAAGGCAGACAATCCCAAACCAGTATATCTTCTCTATATTCTCTGATAAAATCCCTTTTGTCTCATCATGCCTTGCAAGCATGTCTATACCAAATGCCCAGCCTGTTGAGAACATGCCAAGTATAAAAAGCCCGAAAAATATCCCTGCATCAGGAAGCTCTGTTAATAAATCATAGGGGTCGTGGTGATAAGGGAGATTCAAAAGCCTCGGGGCTATCACCTCCATCATTGATAGAAGAAGAATAACTACAGTAATAACTGCGAGGATAACTCCTGAAAAAAGATAAGGCCTCCTTCTTTTCTCAGCCCTTAGCAAACCTAAGCCATATCCTGCAGCCATGTATCCTACCAAAATAAAATTACTTCCATAATACATCGGCAGTATCAGCTTCTTGTATCCTGCTCCGATAATGGACTGCGGTATCATGGCAGACGGCCTGTCTGCAATATCAAAGACTGTTGTTGTCCATTATGTATATAATCAGCCATAAGCCGATGAGAAAGAATACGAATGGTTTTAAAACCTCCATTGGTTTTATTATCTTTGGCGCAACCTGTGTAACGCCATATATGCACATGGCGCCTGTAATATCAGGTATATAGCTTGCCATTGTGGCATAGAATATCGGCCAGTCTATCATCCTAATGCCAAGTAGCACCACAGCAAGAAGCAGTGTAAGATACGCCTTGTTCTCAAGCCTTGTCCTCTCCTCATTGCTCATATCTTTTTTCCACTTTCTGAAAAGTAAAAAAGAGGAGTAAAGGGCAGCTATTCCAAGTATCACAGATATAACTGCAACAAACAGCAATATTATTGTAAAAGCATTTATAATCATGATATTTGAGTCCTCTGTTCAATGTTGATTAAAACCCCTTCTTTGAGGTTTATCTTAATATCAGCATGAGGATAAAAAACCTCATCATGTGTCGAGATTATTATAGTCATCCCTTTCTCTTTTAAACCTGTTAATATTGAAATAAGATTTTCAATTGCCTTTGCATCTATATTTGACGACGGTTCGTCTGCAATGAGTATCTCAGGATTATTTATCAGAGCCCTTGCTATAGAAACCCTCTGCTGCTCTCCTCCGCTCATCTCCTCTGGTGTATGATTTATCCTCTTTCCAAGGCCGAGCCTTTCAAGCAATGCTACAGCCCTCTCCTTCCTCTCCTTTTCATTATATACCATTGGTATCAACGGATATGCCACATTCTCCCATGCCGAGAGCCTCGGTATAAGATTAAAATCCTGAAATATAAAGCCTATTTTTTTTCTCCTTATAAGCGCAAGCGCCTCATCTGATAATATGGAAAGCTCCTCCCTGCCTGTCGGCAAACAAGGATCGTGTAAAAATATCTTGCCCTTAGTCGGCCTGTCAATAGCGCCCAGCAGGCTTATCAAGGTAGTTTTTCCAGAGCCTGAAGGCCCTGAAAGGATAGTACTGTTGCCCTTCTTTATTTCAATATTAATATCCTGCAAGGCCTTTATTTCTTCAGGCCTGTTGGGATTGTAATATTTAGAGAGTCCTTCGGTTTTGAAAACTGTGTTATTTGTATTCATA
>JACRON010000174.1 GCA_016214425.1 Nitrospirota bacterium | reverse complement strand
TCAACAAAGACAGGCTGGAGTTTGTATTCCCCTGTTCCCGGGATTGCAAATACAGGAGATTTTCTTAGAAGCCATGCAATATTGTTTATCAGTATATCCTCAATGCCAAAGGTTACAGTGGGCCTTATAATGGCATAGGAAAGTTTAGAATCAATGATTGCCTTTTCTATTATTCCTTTCCCTTTGAAATAGGGGAGGGGCGAATCTTCATCAGCATTTGTGATGCTGATATGAACTATCCTCTTGATGCCTGCCTCTTTGGCTGCCTTAATCAGTATCTCTGTATGCTCAACTGCCTTTTCAAATGTGAGCGAGCCGTGAGGAAAACGAACATAGTAGGTGTTGTATAAGATAGCTGCGCCTTCAAGGCTCTTTATAAGCTCCTTTGGTTTCTCAAAGTTAAACGGAAACACACTAACACGACTGCCAAAGGGATTGGGCCTTTTTGGATGGCCTGTAAGGGTCATCACATTTTTGCCCATTGCTAAAAGCCGTTCAGTTATGTATTTGCCAGTGTAGCTGAATGCGCCTGTTACAACATTTAATTCAGAGGCTTTCATAGGTGATCACCCGTGGGTTGAAGATCTAAATTTCTAAAAAGCTAAATAGTTAAAATGTGAAAAGATTATTTTTTATTTATATTAAACCACAATTTGGGCAATATATCAAGAGCTTGTTGAAGAACCAACAATCTCTGATTACACAGATCATGCCATCTTCTCTACATATTTTTTGTAGCACACGATCAGCATAATCTTTATATGAATATGGTATTTTTTCCATACGGATTAACTGGTAAAGGACGTCGTGAACCAACGCTCCTCTCATAAAATTTAAGGTATCTATAGTCGGCCCGCTTGGCCCATCCCAAGCATATCCCTTTTTTATTTCAAGGATGCCGTCATTTCCCAGTTTAAGATAGGGTGTATCAATATCATATTGTTTAATTTCAACATTGTGAATATATGGTTGCATCAGTTGGTACTTATATCGGCGCAACTTCCTATAACATGCCCTATTCATAGCTCCTCCTGGTATAATGCTCATTATACTTGATTACACAGATTTAAGAATACGATTACACAGATTAAAAAGTAATATAAGGATCTCAATTTTTAATAATCTGTGTAATCTGCTTTTATAATCTGCGTAATCAGACATCTCTTTATAGGATGTCTATATTGAATTGCCTAACTGGATAGCTTATAATATGAAAAATTTACATATTATAAGTATTCTACATTATGCATATCTGGTGTCAAGAGAATTGTAATAATTGGCTTGACAAAATGGGCTTTTCCTTGACTTCTAAAATTATCAAGGCTTACCACCCTTTCTTAAAAACTCCTTATAAAGAGGAGAAAATGCCCTCAGCTCCTCCACAACCTTTGGCAGGACATCAAGTACATAGTCAATATCCTCATCTGTTGTATCCCTGCCGAGTGAAAGCCTTAAGGAACCATGTGCCACTTCATGCTTCAGTCCTATTGCCAATAAAACATGGGATGGTTCTAATGATGCAGACGAGCATGCAGAGCCAGTTGATGCGCAGATGCCGAGGTCATCAAGTTTTAATATAAGCGATTCGCCTTCAATAAACTGTATTGCACAGTTTAAAGTATTTGGTAACCTTTCAGTTGGGTGGCCGTTGAATATTATATGCCTTATTCTTTCTTTTAAACCCTCTTGGAGTCTGTCCCTTAATCTCGCAAGCCTTACAACCTCTTTTTCTGTCTCAGAAATTGCAAGCTCAACTGCCCTTCCAAAGCCTGCAATCCCCGGTACATTCTCTGTGCCTGCGCGCAGATGATGCTCCTGCTCGCCGCCGTATAAAATCGGCTTGAGCCTTGTCCCTTTTTTCACATAAAGGCATCCAACACCTTTTGGCCCATAGAGCTTGTGGGATGAGATAGAAATCATGTCAAGATTCATCTCTTTTACATCAACCCTGATTTTTCCGATACTCTGCACAGTATCAGAATGAAAATATATCTTGTGTTTCTTTGCGATCCTTCCAATCTCTGTAATTGGCTCTATTGTGCCTATCTCATTATTAGCGTGCATGATAGAGATTAAAATCGTCTCCTTTTTTATTGTTCTTTCAAGCTGCTCAAGATTAACAATGCCATATTTATCCACATCAAGATATGTAATCTCAAAGCCCTCTTTCTCAAGCGCCTTGCAGGAATTGATAACAGCATGATGCTCTATCTTGCTTGTGATGATATGTCTGCCTTTGTCTTTATTTGCCTTTGCAATGCCAAAGACAGCAAGGTTGTCTGCCTCTGTGCCTCCGCTTGTAAATACAATTTCATCCTTTGTGGCGCCTATCATCTTGGCAATCTTCTCTCTGGATTCATCCATAAGCCTCTTTGCCTTTTTTCCAAAGGAGTATTAAGCCTCTTTGCCTTTTTTCCAAAGGAGTATATTGTTGATGGATTTCCAAAGCAGTTGGTCAGACAGTATTCTATAATCTCCACTACTTCCGGATGCACCTGTGTTGTTGCGTTGTTGTCTAAGTAGATTAGTTTTTTCATTTACATAAATTATCCTAAAAACAGAGGCATATCCAGTCTATATATTCTTTTTCGTATTGCTTAAAGGAGTTGAACATTTACTTAGAAACATCCTTTTTGATAGAATTCAACAAAATATATAATCTTACTAAGCGGCTGTTAAATATATATTCACCAGTAACATCTCCCGAACGCAAAACATTAAGTTTTTTCATGCGTTGGAGAAAGTTGTTATATTTTTTCTTCTCAGAGTCAGATAACCCTTTTTCAAGGTCTGTTTTTTGGAAGGACAGATCAAAAGGCAATTTACTCATCTTTTCCATAATTGAATGATAGTCTTTGCTCCTAAGGGCCTTCAATACCTGCTGGTCAACAAACTTTCTACCTATATCTTCAGCAGCGAGAAAAATCCCTTTTAAAGCATCGTCCTTATCAACAATACCATCTTGGTCAATCCAGAAAGTTGCATCCCCAACAATGTGCATAATTTTTGGGAAGCCGGCGGAATAATGGCATAGAAGCGACATGGCGTCCTCATTTACCGTCACATTTTGAGATTGGAAGGCTTTGTTAAAGAAAACCTTCATTTCAGATTCAGTCATAGGATTTATCTCAACTATGTCAAAAATCCGTTCCACTGGTTGATGGTGTTGAATCATCTCACGCCTTCTTTCCTCAACCCCGGATAGCATGAGCAGTAATGGTAATGGAGTTGCACTTAAAGCGTTTTCATCTACTAATCCTTTAATAAAGTGGGCAAATGTGGAATTAGCTGTAATTCCATTTATTTCATCAAGAATCAGCATTATTCCCTTAATTTCTTCATCTTTGAATCGTTCCAAAAGCTGACGCAAAAAAGGTAGGTACCCATGTGAAATGCTAGGCCCATCAGCTCTTAATGCTTCAAGGTTTATTTGAATGCCAAAGAGTTCTTGCTTGCCAACATATTTTGATAAAACACTGCGTGCCTTCTCCATAAGTGTCGGCTCGTAAGCCGGCGTTTTCAGGACTGCCTCCACTGTTTTGACGGCAACATCTTCTATTGTTGTTGCGCCGCCTAAAAGGACATGAATGCCAAAAAGATGGTTTTCTTTCTCAGCATAAAACCGCATGAAACCAGCAAGGGAGCTTTTCCCAATGCCATATTCCCCAGTAAGAAACAGTGCCTGTGGTTTTCCCAGCTCTACCTGACTGACTGCCCTTGCAATTTTATCAATCTCTGCTTGTCGGCCAACAAAAAGTTCAGCAGGAACCGGCTGTCCGGGATAAAAAGGGCTGATACCTTTAGTCAATGCATTCATTTTCTTTACCACCTTTCCTCAAATTTAATCTTTATGATAGCAAGTAATTCTAATAATTCTTTTTATAAAATCTTCTATTTCCTGGTTTGTTTGACTAATTTTATTTAAGGATAGCAGGCTCATTAAACCATTAATCGTGCTTTTACTGTCCCTTCTTTTTGCTCCTCTTGTGTCATCCAAACAGGCAAGGGTTCTCCTGTGGCCTCACTATAGAGCGTTTCGGGAGCAATGTCAACCTCATCATGCCAGCATAAGACACCGAGCTCTTTATTAATATAAAATTGTTTAAAATATTCAATATCAGAAAAGCGGCTAAAAAATCCTCCCTTATTTATATATCCCCGAAAATCAACAATCCCCTTTTTGCCGTTTTCAAAGGTAAGCTCTATTTTATAATCTTTAATATACCTTGCATCAACAATATCATAGAACATTGTAATCCCTTTTGGCAATTATAAACGAACTGCCACTAAAAATTATCCTTATTTACTTCCTTTTCACTGTAATTTTATCGATATGTATTTTACTACCAGGAAGTGGTATACCAGGCCAACTACTTGTCTTTTTTGCTTTTTCTTGGTAGTCCTCAAAATATCGGTCATCCTTCTCATCCACCATAATAATAGCAATCGTATATTTTGCGCCTATATCTTCTTTTTCTCTACCAAGCGAAACTGGCGCTTCCCAATCTCCTATTGAACTATCAATTCGCCCTTGTGGCCACCATTCATTAGGACTCGGTTCGGGATTTACAACTACCCATAAATAGTGTCTTTCTGGTAACTTTCCTGAAAAAGTACCATACATCTTAATAGACTTTGAAACCTCATCTCCTTTTTTTGGAGTGGTAATTTTTACTTCAAAAGGTTTTTGCAAGAAAAAAATAATGCCAATGCCAATACCAATAACACAAAGAATAATTAAAATTATGCCTCCCACCTTACTTTTAAATTTGGCCCACTCGGGAATGGGATGGAGGACAATATTTTTGTGTAGTGGTATTACTCCCACAATTAAGCAAAACCCAACTATTATTAAAAAAATCACTAAAACATAAAAATTGCTTATGACCTCCTTTATCACCTCTATCCACTCCACCATCTTCCTCCTTTCCTTATCCTTGCTACATTAATTTCCTTTTATCACAAATATATTATATCATTGCTTTTTCTTTAACTACTGAAAAATTAATGAGGTTGCTGTTTTCTTCTTTCAAATAACTATTAATTTATGACCTTTTTTTAATTCTTCTTCTTTTTCCCATGATGCCATTTCCCTGCTCTGTTGAGGCAACAATGACCTCAAGAGGATTGGCTGTTGCACAATAAATTCTGCATACCTCTGGGCAGTTTTTTATCTGAGTCAATATGTTTATCGGATAGGCATTTTTGATTAATATGCAGAACACATGACCAGCGCCTATTGCCTGAAGATTTTTGACACAAGTATTTATAAGCTCATTATCATTTCCCTCTGTCCTGATTAGGCATGGACCAGATGCCTCTGTAAAACCAATGCCGAATTTAGCCTGCGGGACAGTGGTTGCTATTATCTCGTATAAATCTTCTGCTGTTTTTATAAAATGCGTCTGGCCGAGGATTATATTGCAGCCTTCAGATATGTCAATCTTTACTGTTTTAATCTCCATAGCATTTTCCCCTCTCCCTTCCCTCTCCCGCAAGGGGAGAGGGTGGGAATAAATTAAGCAATTACCCGCCTATCTCTTCTAAAACCTCTTCAATTATTGCCAGCGCCCTGTTTGCATCTGCCTTTGTTATTATCAATGGCGGCGCAAGACGGATAGAATTAGAGCCGCAGCCGAGCAATAGCAGCCCTCTTTCAAATGCCTTCTTAACAAAAAAATCCCTCTCCTTAATTGCCATAGTCTTTGTCTCCCTGTCTTTAACGAGTTCAACGCCTATCATTAAGCCTTTACCACGTACATCGCCGATAACCTCATATCTCCTCTGCATCTTCTTTAATTCAGAAATCAGATAATCGCCTACAACACGGGCATTGTTCATAAGGCTCTTTTCCACCAAATCAAGTGTTGCGAGCGCTGCTGCACAGGCAACAGGATTGCCCCCAAATGTGCTTGCATGAGAGCCCGGAACCCAGTCCATTATATCAGAATAGGCAATCATTGCAGAAATCGGCATGCCTGATGCAATCCCCTTTGCAAGGCAAATAATATCAGGCACAATATCAAAATGCTCCATTGCAAACATCCTGCCTGTTCTGCCAATTCCTGTTTGAACTTCATCTGCAACATAAAGTATGCCGTAAGACTGTGCAATCCTGAAAAGTCTTGTATGAAACTCTGGCGGCGGAACAATATATCCTCCCTCGCCCTGAATCGGTTCAACAAATATGGCTGCTACTTCTTCTGCTGGTATGCTTCTTCTGAATATAACCTCCTCAATCCAGCTTACACATTCAATATCACATTCGCCATAAATAAGATTGTAAGGACATCTGTAGCAGTAGGCATAAGGAATATGGATAACACCTGGAACTAATGGCGAATAGTATTTGCGCTGAATAGACTTGCTTGCAGTTAATGATAAAGCGCCCATTGTTCTGCCGTGAAAAGCGCCATAAAAAGCAATCACCATCTGCCTCTTTGAATGAAATCTTGATAGCTTGAACGCAGCCTCTATTGCCTCTGCGCCTGAATTGCCAAAAAAGACCTTTCTTGGTTTATTTCCTTTGAATAATTTAACAAGCCTCTCTGCAAGCTCTGCCTGAACAGGATAATAAAAGTCTGTGCCTGACATGTGAATCAGTTTTTTTGCCTGCTCTGTTATTGCTTTTATTATCTTTGGATGGCAGTGCCCTGTTGAGCAGACAGCAATGCCTGATGTAAAATCAAGAAACCTGTTGCCGTCAGGGTCTGTAATTATTGCACCCTTTCCATCTACTGCTACAAGTGGATAGCCTCGTGTATAGGATGGAGAGACATATTTTTTGTCCTTTTCAATTATTGCCTTTGCCTTTGGACCTGGTAGTTTTTTGATTTCTTTTTTGGGCATAGTCCAATCCTTTCTACAATCCCTTTTCACCCTCACCCTATCCCTCTCCCATCAAGGGAGAGGGGATTATGCTAATGAAGCCCCTCTCTCCACTGCCTTCACATTAGCAGAAACATACTCCTCTGGCACACTTTCTCTTATCGCCTTTTTGAATGAGTCAATGGAAACAATACCTGTCTTCTTAATTACTGCTGACAACATGATTATACCTGCCATTAAAGGATTATTCAACTCCTTTGCAGCAAGCCCTGATGCAGGAATGGCAAAAGAATTATTATCTGCCTTTTCAATCTTAATCTGTCAATATCTGAATCAGAAATTATCACATCTGTCTTGCTCGGTGTGCCTCTGGACTCAGGCCCGTATGTTGATGCCTGGCTGACATTTTTGCCGTCATACATGCCAGCAAGAGAAAGTATTGTGCCGGTCTGGATTATGCCCTGTCCGCCGATGCCTGCTATCCTGATTTCTATTGCCTCTTTACCCAACAAACTCCCCAATAGCTATTTGCCCTTCTGCAACCTTCTCGCCCTTTTTGAACCTCTTGCACCTTTTTTTCAAATCATCAAACATATCAACAGGCCTCTTCATTTTATTCATCCTTCCAAAATATGTTGGGCATGGTGAAAGCACATCAATAAAGGAGAAGCCTTCATGATTTAATGCATTGATTATGGATTTAACCAATGGCTTTAATGGAACGACAGGAAATCTTGCAGCATAGGTTGCACCTGCGCCAATAACCAACCTGCATAAATCAAATGGCTTCTCTTTATTTCCAGCAGGTGTAGTCTTGCTGATTGCACTTAATGGTGTTGTGGATGACGCCTGCCCCCCTGTCATGCCATAGATACTGTTATTTGCACATATAACAGTTATAGGCATATCCCTTCTTGCAGCATGAATAAGGTGATTGCCTCCTATTGATGCCAAATCGCCGTCGCCTGATATTACAACAACCTTTAATTTTGGATTTGCAAGCTTAACGCCTGCTGCAAAGGCTATCGGCCTGCCGTGTGTTGTGTGGAGTGTATCTGCATTAAAATGAGGGCTCGGTATCCAGCCTGCACATCCAATGCCTGAGACAAAAACCATATTGTTAATATCCATCTCTGCCTCGTTAATGGAATGGAGTATTGCAGTCATCAATATCCCATGACCGCACCCTGGGCAGAAGGGTGTCGGCATTGCGGAAAGGCGTAGGTATTTTTGAAAGTCCTTTGGCATAAAGCCCCTTTAAAATTTTATCTAAGAGTAATTTTTAACTAACCTCTCCTATTAAGTGATTAGTCTTATCAAATTCTAAAATCCTTACAGGAACAATCTTGTTCCTTAAACCTTCCTTATCTTCTTTTACTAAAATTTTTATATAATTTCCTGTAAGCCCCTTGAGCATTCCTGTCTTTTTGTCCTTTTCGCTTTCAATTAAGGCATCAACAGTTTTGCTAATATAACTTTTTCTGAATAGCATTGACTTGTTTTTGCCTATTTCAATCAGCCTTTTACTGCGCTCCTTTTTTACTAATTCTTGAACCTGTTCTTTAAAATTAAATGCCTCTGTGCCGCGACGCAGGGAATATGAAAATACATGTAAATAAGTAAATGGAAGCTCTTGTATCATCTTAACACTATTTTCATAGGCGGTATCATCCTCACCTGGCAGGCCAACTATTACATCTGTGCCAAGACCAATATCTGGCATCTTTTCCTTAATCTTTAAAATAAGTCCTTTAAAGTATGCAGAATCATACTGCCTTTTCATTCGTGATAAAATCCTGTCATCCCCGCTCTGCAATGGCAGGTGCATGTGTTTGCATATCCTGTCTTCTGAGGCAACAAGGTCAATCAATTCATCTGTAACATCCTCTGGCTCTACAGAGCTTATCCGTATCCTTTGTATTTCTGTATGTTCAAGTATTTCTTTAACAAGCCATGACAAAGATTTTTTAGGGGAGATGTCTTTTCCATAGGTCCCTAAGCTTACACCTGACAGGACAATCTCCTTGTACCTTGCATCAACAAAATTATTAATCTGTTTTATCACCCATTCCGAATCAGCACTTCTTGCCCTGCCGCGGACATAAGGGACAATGCAAAATGCGCAATAGGCGCTGCATCCATCCTGAACCTTTAAAACAGCCCTTGTCCTGTTTAGAAAAACCTTTATATCAGAATGAAAGAAGGCATCAGCAGTTTTATTTACATAAATCTTTGGCGCCTGCTCTTTCTTTGTATCTTTCAGATATTTTTCAAGTTCAAGTTTTTCCTGATTGCCAAGTATAATATCTACGCCATCTATAGACATGAAAGCCTCTGGATTGCTCTGAGGATAACATCCTGCAACAATTATCTTTGCCTTTTCATTCTTTTTTACAGCCCTTCTCACAAGCTGTCTTGACTGATAGTCGCTCTTTGCAGTTACAGTGCAGGTATTTATTACATACACATCTGCAATATCATCAAATGAGACAATCTGAAACCTCTCCTTTAATGACTCCTTCATAAATGCAGAGTCATACTGGTTTATCTTGCACCCGAGTGTTGAGAATGCTATCTTCATCTTAAATCACCTTTTACCTCTTTTATATACAGGATAATCTGCGATAACACAGCTCCCATGCCGTCAGCAAATACATCGTACACCTCTGCAGAACGGCCCGGGACAAAGGACTGGTGAAATTCATCGGATATTGCATAAAGCAGTGAAATAACGATTGCTATTAATCCTGTATATCTTCTAACACTTTCCTTTAATGTAAAAGAGAGTGTCTTGCTCAACAAAAAACATAATACTGCATATTCTAAGAGGTGTATAAGTTTATCAGAGTGTTTAAACAGATATAGCTTTTCTGTCTTATCACCTGAAAAAGAGGAAAGTAAAAAAATTAATACTGCATAGGCTATTGTTGCAGACCAGTATAAGACCTTCTTATTCATCCTTACTAATAACGCCTTCTAAGTTTGAAAGATTTGCATTAAGAATCTTTACATTAATAAGTTTTCCAACCAATTTGGAAGAGCCTGTAAAATTTACAATCCTGTTTGTTGTTGTCCTGCCTGTCAGACGATTCTTGTCTGCCTCGCTCACACCTTCAACAAGGACTCCAACAGTCAATCCAATATGCTCCTTATTCTTTCTTGTTGTAATCTCTGTTTGAAGCAACAGAACCTGTGAAAGCCTCTCCTCTTTTATATTCTTAGGCAGATGCCCGTCAAACCT
>JACRON010000270.1 GCA_016214425.1 Nitrospirota bacterium | reverse complement strand
TAAAAAAATCGCGCCTTGTTAACCTTTTCATTTTGCCACCTCCTGATATGTTTTTACATTTACACTTTTATATCACAGGCAATCTTTTCTTGCAAGGTTTTTGGTGTTTTTCAAAATTGACAGTTATTGACAGATATTGCATAATGGTATATGCTTTAAATACATCGATAAACTCTTTCTGCATGATTAATGATAGCAGTGATAGTATTGTTATGATATACTAATATAAAATATAAAAATTTTAGATGGAGGCGATATAAATGCCAAAGGAAAATGTGGTAACAATAGAGCATATTGAAATAAAAAAAAGCGATATAGAGAAAGTAAAAAAGTTTTTCAGGATTAAAGACAATGCAAAGGCGATAAAAAAAGCAATTGATGTAATATCAGGAAATATAGAGCTTAAAGCTATTTTTGAAAAACATAGGGGCGTAAAAATAAAGAAGGTTTATGATTAAAAAAATCATAGATACAAATATCTATATAGACCTTTTTTTAAATCCTGATTTATATGAAGATATTTTTCTTTCTGAGGGGACTATTTATCTTTCCTCTGTTATATTAATGGAGCTTATTGCAGGGGCACATACAAAGGAAGCCCGGAAGAGCCTTAAAGAATTAATTAGCTTTTTTAAAAGTGTTGGCAGAATTATTATTCCATCTGAAATGGACTACGAAAAACCCTGAAAGATCCTTCACAGACTACAAAAAATAAAAGGATATGATTTAAAAAAGTGCGACTCCATAACCAACGATTGTCTAATTGCAGCCTCTGTCAGAAATATAGGCGGGGTGCTTTATACGCAAAACAAGAAAGACTTTCAAGCGATAAAAGACGTTTTTGATTTTAAGGTTGTTTATGTTTAAATAGCTCATGCCTTGCCTTCGCCACCCTCTCAATCCCTGACAGGTCTTTGATTATTTCTATTTTGCCATAAGCTGGATGCTGAGCAAAGAGTTTTTTTACGCCCTCTGCCTGTCCATAGCCGATTTCTAAGATCAGATAACCGTCTTTTTTGAGATATGTTAAGGCATCAGGAATAATCGTGCGATAAGAATCAAGACCGTTCTCACCGCCGTAAAGTGCGAGGGAAGGCTCGTACTCCTTTATCTCTGGCTGTAATTTTCCCATGTCTTTTTTTGATACATAGGGTGGATTGGAGAGTATAATGTCAATCTTGCCTTTAAGCCCCAATTTTTTTAATGGTTCTAAAAAACTGCCTTGAAAAAAAATGATTTTATCTTCTACTCTATGCCTCTTTGCATTTTCTTTTGCTATGGCCAATGCCTTTTCTGATATATCAGTTGCATAAACCCTGCATCCTTCAATCTCCTTTGCGATACTCACAGCAATGCACCCGCTGCCAGTGCAGAGGTCAACAATTGTCCATGACCCATGACCCTTGCCCCTTGATTCCTTATCTTTTACTACGCTAACCGCCTCTTCTAAAAGAAGCTCTGTCTCTGGCCTTGGTATCAGGACATCCCTTGTTACTTTAAAGACAAGCCCCCTGAATTCTTCCTCGCCAATAATATACTGTATCGGCTCTCTCTTTGACCTTTTCTGAACGAATCCTTTGAAGGTGTTTATTTCTTTATCAGTGAGCTGCCTGTCTGGATTAAGATACAACTCCTGCCTTTTGCATTTTAATATATGGGAAAGGAGATATTCTGCATCTATCTTTGAATTAGGGATTTTGAATCTTTTAAGATATGTTTCTGCCCAGGATAAGGACTTAAAGATTGTCCAGATATCTTTTCCACCTTGACCCATGCCCCTTGACCCTATCTTCCGATTGCCTCGTCAACAATCAGCGCAATGTCCTTTACCTTTATCTTTTCTTCAAGCCCTTTTGCCTTAGCTGCATCATCAAGCATTACAAGGCAGAAGGGGCATGCTGTTGCAACAGCGTCAGGATTCTGTTTTGCTGCCTGTTCAATGCGCATGTGATTAATCTTTTTGCCTATATTTATCTCCATCCACATATGTCCTCCGCCAGCGCCGCAGCAGAAGCTCTTTTCCAGAGATTTTTCCATCTCATTTAGCTTGATGCCTTTAATAGAATTTAGGATATTTCTTGGCTGATTATATATGTCATTATATCTGCCAAGATAACATGAGTCATGATAGGTTAGGTTTAGGTTTAATTCTTTTTGCGGTTTTATTTTTCCTTCTTTAATAAGATTGGCAATAAATTCAGTGTGGTGAACAACCTCAAATTCTCCGCCAAATTGAGGATATTCATTTTTAATCGTATTAAAGCAGTGAGGGCAGTGCGTAAGAATCTTTTTGATGTTGTGTTTTTTTAAAGTTTCAATGTTCTGTCCGGCGAGCATTTGAAAAAGCCCTTCCTCTCCAATCCTTCTTGCTGCATCGCCTGTGCAGGTCTCCTTTGTGCCGAGGATTGAAAACTCAATGCCTGCTGTTTTTAATATATTTACCATTGCCCTCGTTACCTTCTGATTCCTTGCATCATAAGCGCCGGCACAGCCGACCCAATAGAGCAGGCCATTTTCTTTCCCTTCCTCTGCGATTTTAACACCAAGACCCTCTGCCCAGTCAGCCCTTGCAGATTGCGGCTGGCCATAGGGGTTTCCGCTGTTCATCATATTCTGCAATATACGCGAGGCATTTCCTGTTAGCTTCCCTGAAAAAAGGAGATACCGCCGCATATCAACTATCTTGTCCACCTGCTCGCAAAGAACAGGGCACTGCTCCATGCATGCTCCGCAGGTTGTGCATGACCAGATTTCATCCTCTGTTATCATCCCATACATTGGTTTGGCATCCTTAATTCCCTTATCATTCTTTTCATGCATGTGCGCATCAAGCCTTCTTAAAAAGCACTTTGGGGATAATGGTTTTTCAGATAAATGCGCAGGGCATTCATCCTGACACCTTCCGCACCGGACATTCTTGCAGGCATCTAAATCAAGAAGCTGCTTCCATGTAAAGTCCTCAAGCCTTGCAGCGCCAATGGAATCCAACTTCTCCATATTATACACAGGGCTTAATGCGCCTTTTGGTTCATAGGAGCGGAGGAATACATTAAGAGAGGCTATGAAGATATGGGATAATTTTGTATATGCAATAAGGCTGATAAAGAAAAATGTCAATACAGCATGGAATATCCAGAATATCCTGTGGAGAAATGGTATCTGCTCAGGTGCATGGACTGTAATCATCAGCTTTGCAGCCATGTAGCCTACT
>JACRON010000269.1 GCA_016214425.1 Nitrospirota bacterium | reverse complement strand
TTTAAAACGACCCTCAATGATTAAACTAAAACGAATCTACGAAAGGCCGTCAAAAGAGGACGGTATAAGAATACTCGTTGAAAGGCTCTGGCCAAGAGGGCTTACAAAGGCGCAGACAGGCATAAACCTGTGGTTAAAGGATGCAGCGCCAAGCCCTGAGCTTAGAAAATGGTTTAATCACGAACCAGAGAAATGGGATGAGTTTTGCAATCGGTATTGGAATGAACTTAAAATAAAAAAAGATGCTATCAAAAAATTAAAGCAGTATACTAAGAAGAATGATGTTACCTTAGTCTACGCAGCACGGGATGACAAGCATAACAATGCACTTGCTTTAAAGGAATTTCTTGAGAAAAATAAACAATAACAATGAAATGTCACATGTTTTAAGATGAAAGGAGGAGACCTATGTTAGGCACAAGGGTAAGACAAAAGGACGGAACCTTTTATTTTGTAAGTTACAAGGCACAGGATTTGCTTGAAAAGGCTCAGTTCATCAGCAGATACTATTTTGAGGGCGACCAGATACTGCCAGAGGCACATGTGGAGGATGAGATTACAAAGTTCATAGCAAAGATAGAAAAGAGCGAAAAAGCCTTCCAGAGGGTTTTAAGCAGGAGAAAGGTCGGTGATATTGTAAATTTCTATGAAACCTCTGTTGCCCACCCGTTAATCCCTGCTACAGTCCTCCTGTTTACAGAAGAGGAGCTCGCCTTTGAGCCGCTCGGCGAATACGAGAGTATAGGAAATTTAAAGGAACCGATGGGAAATTATTTAATAATTGACGGCCAACACAGACTTGCAGCCCTTCACTTCTATAAAGAAAGACACCCTGATGAAATAGACCAGATAAATGTCCCCTGCGTAATATTTGACGGAAAGGCAGCAGACTTTGCGGCAGAGATGTTTGTAATAATCAACTCTACACACACAAAGATAAATAAATCCCATCTCGTAGATCTGATGGAAAGGGTAAGCTGGGAAACGAAGGACAAGAAGTTTACAGCAGGGATTGTCCATCGCCTATATGAGGATGCTGCATCACCCCTGCAGTACAGGATAAATAAATTGGGTGGAAGGAGCAGGCAGGAGAAATGGATACTTCAGTCAGAGCTGTTCAATGAGATACACAAGCTCGTTCAGAATAATATGACCTTCTTTGAAAGAAACTTTGAATTAAAGCCTGCAGGCGCCTATCCCCTCTTCAGGGATTATCTGAAGGCTGTGAGGAATGTAATGGAAAGTATCTGGGGAAATCAGAACTATATGTTCACAAAGGCAGTAACAATAAAGGCAGTAATAAGGGTATTGGGTGATATGATTAAGGACAAAACAAGCATGAATGAATGGGCGTCCAGACAGGGGCCAGAGGCATTTCAGCCGCTTATTGCCTCATGGGCGCAGATAGCAGGCAGATTCCGTTCAGACGGCTTTTATGAGCGATTCCCTGCAAAGGGCCAGCTTGAGCGCACTACACGGATATATAGAGAACTATTGAGTAGTTTAGGTGTGCAAAATGTAGAGGTATAATTGAAGGCGCCGGCTTCTCACTTTAATCGGAGCTTTAGGGGGTACAATTAAGATTATATTGCCTTATCTCTCTGTATGAAAAAACAGGGCCGTCTATGCAGATATATTTCCCATCTGCATAGCAGTGCCCACACTTGCCAACACCACATTTCATGTGCGACTCTAAGGTTGTAAAGATATTTTCTTCATACATGCCTAACTGAGAAATGTCCTGCATCACTGCCTTTATCATAACTGATGGGCCACAGATAAATGCATGGGCATCTTTAAATGAGACCTTCGCCTTATTCAGGTGCTCTGTAACAATGCCTGTATTCCCTCTCCAATCTTTATCCTTTCTGTCAACAGTAAGGACTACATTTATACCTTTTTTTTGCCAGCTATTAATATCATCCATAAATAAAATCTCTGAGGGATTACGAGACCCGTAAATCAGTTCAATCCTTCTGAAGTCTTTTTTATTTTTTATAACCTCATTTATTAAATATCGTAGAGGTGCGATACCGACGCCTCCAGCTACAAATAGGGTATCTTTACCCCTTGCATTAGTAATAGGGAAGGCATTTCCAAAGGGTCCTCTTATACCGATATCATCTCCTGTTTTAAGCCTGTGTATAGCAGATGTAACATGGCCAACACGCCTGACACAAAGTTCAATATGTTTTTGAACACCAAAGGTTGATGCTATTGATATCGGCACCTCGCCAACTCCCCATAAAGAGAACATGACAAACTGCCCTGGTTTGTATTTAAAAGGCATCTCTGGCATCACCATAAATAGCTTACTATCAGGGGTCATTTCAATAACATCAATGACCTTAGCCTTTGAAGGAAGATATATCTCTGCAATCCTGCTCATCTTGTTTTTATCCCCCTCCCCCCTTTCGCCTTCTATCTCCCATATCAATCTTAGAAGCTATAGTTGCCATATCAATCCTGCCAGGGCATGTGATTGTGCACCTTCCGCAGCCCACGCAACCGAACTTACCGAATTGTTCGGGATAATAGATAAGCTTATGGAAATACCACCTTTTTGTCCTCATAATCTTCTTTTCTGCAGGCCAGATATTACCAGCCATCTTTGTAAAACCTTTAAACAGGCATGTATCCCAGACCCTTAATCTTACACCATCTGTTGGTGAATATGGTCTGTCTATCACATTAAAGCATGTGCAGAGCGGGCATTCATATACACAGCCGCCGCATTCAAAGCACCTCTGCGCAACCACCTCCCAAAAAGAATCATTAACCTGACCTGAGAGTATCTTTTGCCTCGCATTTTCAAGATTTATTCTTTTTTCAAACCTTGCCTGGGAGCTTAATATTGCTTCATACTGATCGTCATAGTCCAATTTCTTGGGTCGTGAAAAGAGATGGATAAAATCCTTAATAATCTCCAGCCCATGTTTTGAGCCTATCTCTACAAGGTATCTATCGCCAAGGTCTGAGAGCTGGATATCAAAGCCTGAGCTAAGAAAGGGGCCGCTTCCAAGGCCAATGCAGAAACAGGTTATATCTGGATTATTGCAGCCTATGGAGATAAATATTGTATTATTTCTACGCGACATATAATAGTCATCAACAAATTTCCCTCCATAAAATCTGTCAAGAAGTGTAATAGCCGAGATATCGCATGACCTTACACCAAAGATCAATCTCCCTTTATTACCCCTCAGGTTTTCTACCCCATCTTTAGAGTATCTGAACATCTTCTCCTTTTGTGGAAAGAGGAATTCTTTGGGAGAAGGGATAGAGGCTGGGCAATCAAGGACTATTTCGTGGATATTCTCAACTGTTTTAAAGACAATGTCACTATTCTCTCCTCTCATAGGCCCGATGAGAGACATCTCTTTTCTCAACTGCCTTAGCCAGTAAGATAATTTACTCTTTTCAAGTACCATGCCCTTATTCATAATATAATACCCGACTAATCTTTTTGATCCCTTTTTGACTCTACTAACTCAATCTTCACAGCACAGACTTTATATTCAGGTATCTTTGCTGAAGGATCAACCGCAGGGTTAGTAAGTAGATTTGCAGATGCCTCTCTGAAATGGAATGGGATAAATATCGTTCCTTCTGGAACCTTGTCTGTCACCTGTGCCCTGACTATAATTGACCCACGTCTTGATGAAACCCTCATCATGGAATTCCCTTTTATGCCCAGGGAATCTGCATCCTTTGGGTTTATCTCTGCATAACATTCAGGATATTCCCTTTCAAGTGTAGATGTACGTTGACACATTGTAGCTGTATGATAGCGAAAATATATCCTTCCAGTCGTAAGGAGAAAGGGGAACCTCTTATCTGTCTCCTCTGCTGGCGGTATGTAATCAACAGGGATAAATGTCCCGAGCCCCTTTGTAAATTTTTTTCTATGGAGAAAGGGCGTCCCCTGGTGATTAAGGTCATGACATGGCCATTGCAGGCCAAAGTTGCTATCAAGCCTGTGATGCAAAATACCCCTATATGATGGTGTAATGAGCGCCACCTCTTCCATAATCTCATGGGTTGCCCTGTATTCCATGTTATAGCCCATCTTTTTAGAAAGGGCGCATATGATCTTCCAGTCAGGCATAGATTCCCCAACAGGCTCAATAGCCTGCCTTATCTTCTGAACCCTGCGTTCTGTGTTTGTAAATGTCCCATCCTTTTCTGCAAATGTCGCGGCAGGCAATACTACATGGGCAAATTCTGCAGTCTCAGACATAAAGATATCCTGAACAACAAGGAACTCTAATTTCTTAAGCGCCTCCTTAACATGTGACACATCTGGGTCTGACATTAAAGGATTCTCTCCCATAATATACATGGCCTTTATCTTACCGTCTAAAATAGAATCAAACATCTCTGTGAGTGTAAGGCCTGGCCTTGATGGAAGCCTTCTCCTCCATAGATGCTCAAATTTCTTTTTAATATCGGACTCCGAGACCTTCTGATATCCTGAGTAAACATCAGGGAGCGCCCCCATATCACATGCGCCCTGAACATTATTCTGCCCCCTGAGGGGATTGAGGCCTGTCATTGGCTGACCTATATGTGCTGTGAGCATGCATAGGTTTGCACATGCATGGACATTATCAACACCAGTTATGTGTTGTGTTATTCCCATGGAGTAGAAAAGCATCGCCCTTTTTTCTATCGCATAAATCCGTGCAGCCTTCTTAATATCCTGTGAAGAAACGCCTGTAATCTTCTCAGCAACATCTGGTGGATACCTTAATATAACCTTTTCAAAGGCATCAAAATTCTCTGTCCTTCGCCTTATGAATGGTATATCTACAAACCCTTCATTTATTATCACATTCATGATACTGTCTAGAAGGACAACATCGGTCCCACACCTGTGCCTTAAGTGAATATGTGCAAAATCTGAGATCTGCGTCTTTCTCGGGTCTGCAACAATCAGGATAGCGCCCCTATTAACAGCGTCAAGCATGTGCATTCCTATCATGGGATGCTGTTCTGTTGTGTTTGAGCCTATTACAAAGAGTACCTTTGCGCTAACTATTTCACTTATAGAGTTTGTCATTGCACCTGAACCGAATGTCTCTGCAAGGCCACCTACCGTAGAGGAGTGACATAGCCTTGCACAGTGATCAATATTATTTGTCCCGATCACCGCCCTGGCAAATTTCATCATCAGGTAGTTTTCCTCATTTGTACACTTGGCAGAACTCATTATTGCTATGGAATCTGGTCTGTATGACCTTTTAATCCCTGTTAACTTGCTGGCTATGAGGGCTATTGCCTCACCCCACGAGGCCCTTTTGAATTCACCATTTACCTTTATAAGGGGATACTTAAGCCTTTCATGATGCTGTATGAATTCAAAAGAATTCCAGCCCTTTACACAGAGGGTCCCTTTATTTACAGGATGGCTTCTGATAGGTGAGACACCTGTGAGGTTCCCATCTTCTACATGGAGATAAAGGCCACAACCACATCCGCAATATGGACATATTGTAGGAATCTTATTCATTAATTCTCCTCTATGCAGCCTAATGAGTCTCTACATCGCATATCTTTTCATCCCCTTTAAATACAAATCATCCCCATAAATATCATTCACCACAATAACAGGAAAGTCCTCTACCTCAAGCCTCCTGATGGCCTCTGTGCCAAGGTCTTCGTAGGCAATTACCTCTGATTTTTTAATCCTCTTTGAAAGCAGTGCAGCCGCTCCGCCTACTGCTGCAAAATAGACAGCCTTATATTTTTTCATGGCATCAACAACCTCTTTGCCTCTTGGCCCCTTGCCAATCATGCCCTTTAATCCTTTTTTTATCAGGGCAGGAGAAAAGCTGTCCATTCTGGAGCTTGTTGTAGGGCCTGCAGAGCCGATAACCTTATCAGGCGGAGCAGGCGTCGGGCCTGTAAAATATATTATCTGGCCTTTGAGATTAAAAGGCAGCTTCTCTTTATCCTTTATTGCATCAACAAGTCTCTTGTGCGCAACATCCCTTGCAGTATAAATAATACCGCTGATTAAAACCTTATCGCCTGTCTTAAGGCTCTTGATGACCTTGTCTGCTAAAGGTGTTGTAATCCTGATTTCTTTTTTTATTAATTTTGGCATATATTTTTCAAAAAAAGCACTAAACCCTAATATCTAAATCCTAAGCCATTGTTTAGAACATTTGGTTTTAGAATTTAGATATTATTTAGAATTTGAGATTTCGGATTTAGATTTTTATTAGCCACTTGCTCCTTATAAAATCAGCGCCTTCTTCCTGCTTGCATGGCAGTTCAGATTAACTGCAACAGGTAATGATGCGATATGGCATGGATATGTTTCAATATGTACAGCGAGTGCTGTAACCCTGCCGCCAAATCCGGCAGGGCCGATGCCGAGTTTGTTAATATCTTTTAGTATGTCTTCTTCTAATGATGCAATCTCCATCCTTTTATTCGGCTGGCCTATTGGCCTCATTAATGATTTTTTAGATAGTATCGCACACATCTCAAAGTTGCCGCCAAGGCCAACACCAATAATCAATGGCGGGCAGGCATTGATGCCACCCTCTTTAACTGTATCAATAACAAAGGACTTTATTCCTTCAATCCCTTCTGTTGGTTTGAGCATCTTTATCTTGCTCATATTCTCACAGCCTGCGCCAACGATTTTAAAGTTTATCTTTAAGTTATTTCCTGCAACCAATTCTGTATGGATTATGGCAGGTGTGTTATCCTGAGTATTTCTTCTTGTTATAGGGTCATTAACAATGGACTTCCTCAAATAGCCCTTTTTATAGCCCTGCCGCACACCCTCATTGATTGCATCATTTAGAAGGCCTCCCTTTATCTTAACATCCTCACCATATTCTACAAAAAAGAGCGCCATGCCCGTATCCTGACACACAGGCAGGCTCTCATTTCTTGCAATCTCTGCATTCTCTTTTAGTTGTCTTAATACCTCAATGCCAAGAGTGGATTTTTCAATTTCAATTGCCCTGTCAAGGGCAGACAGTATATCCTCATCAAGATTACATGCAGCATCAATGCACATCTGCGCAATCTTGTCTGCAATATCATTAAAGTGTATTTCTTTCATTAAATTTTTCCAAGTAAGGAGTGGAGTTGCTCTACACCATCACGGACTATCTGAACTGATTTATCAAAGGCTAATCTTTCCTCTTTCATCAATTCTATTTCAACAGCCTCTTCAACGCCATCCCTCCCGAGCCTCGCTGGCACACCAACATAAAGGCCTTTTACACCATACTCGCCATTTAAGTATACTGAGCATGGCAATATCTTCTTTTTATCCAATAGAACTGCCTCAGCCATCTCCAAAACTGCTGCTGACGGCGCATAATAGGCGCTGCCTGTCTTTAGCAGACTCACAATCTCTGCTCCGCCGTCTTTTGTCCTTTTAACAAGCGCGTCTATCTTATCAGCGCTTAATAAATCAGTTAAAGGCTTCCCAGACACATAAGAAAGCCTCGGCAAAGGCACCATTGCATCGCCATGTCCGCCAAGCACAAAGGCTTCTACATTATTAACGGATGTATTAAGCTCCATTGCAATAAAAGCCCTGAACCTTGCAGAATCAAGGACACCGGCCATGCCAAAGACCCTATTTTTAGAAAGACTGCTAATCTCTGCACAAAGATAGGTCATTAAATCAACTGGATTTGTTACTACAATTATAATTGTATCTGGAGAATATTTGACAAGCTCTGATGTAATGCCTTTAACAATCTTTGCATTTGCAGAAAGCAAATCTTCACGGGACATCCCCGCCTTTCTTGCAAGCCCTGCAGTTATAACAGCAATATCAGAGCCTTCAGTCTGGTCATATTTAGTTGTGCCGACTATTTTTGTATCAAAGCCAAGAACCGGGGCTGACTGCAATATATCAAGCGC
>JACRON010000271.1 GCA_016214425.1 Nitrospirota bacterium | reverse complement strand
GTTCTCACATCACTATGCCCGAGAAGTTCTTGGATAGTGCGTATATCATAATTGGCCTGCAAGCAAAAATATCCTCTTTGCTATTTTTTCTTGACTTCTATAAGGGTTACATTAAAATATATTTATAAATGCCTATAATCAGCAGGTTTTTTGGTATAATTATTTATATGTTCTGGCGTGACCACCAGCCTCCCCATTTTCATGCGAGATACGGAGACGAGGAAATTATCGTTGAAATTGATACAGGAAAGGTTACAGGCGATATCACACAAAGGGCATTGAATATGATTCAAGAATGGAGAAAACCATAAAGAGGAATTGCTGGCTGACTGGAAGCTGGCTGAACAAAATAAACCATTAGTTCGGATTAGTCCATTGGAGTAAAAAATGATACTTCATGTCAAAGAAGCAAAATACCTTCATGATTACGTGATTTGGCTGAGATTTAACGACGGAGCTGAAGGCGAAGTCAACCTCAAAGATGAGCTTTATGGGGAAATTTTCGAACCACTCAAGGATTTAGAAAAGTTCAAGTCATTCAGAGTAGATCCGACTCTTGAGACTATTGTTTGGGAAAACGGCGCCGACCTTGCTCCTGAATTTCTATACGACAGAATGAAAGTCTTAGCATAACAAATCATTCGTGCAGACGGCTTCGCCGCCGCACAGTTTAGGCGTCGTCCTTACATCGCTGTGGCCAAGAAGTATCTGGATGGTGCGGATGTCGTAGTTGGCCTACAAAAGGTGGGTAGCGAAGACTAATATTCAATTTTGCATATTAGTCCTGAAGAAAGTGTAATAAAATTTATTAGATACATCGGCATTTTTTTTATTGACAGAACATAAAAACCTGTGATAGCCTCTGCCATAGTTGTTCAGATAATAACTGGTTCTCCCCTCCGCTTCGCTACGGGGAGAATGCGGCGCTGAGCGGTAGTGCCTTGTTTCCCCTTCGCTCCGCTTCGGGGAGAACAAGGCACTGGAGACGGATGCCCTTCGGGCACCGCTCAGCGCCGCATTGGGCCTCTCGGGAGGATGAATGGACATAGGGAATCAGTTACGCAAACGTCTCGGTCCGCTGACCTTGAGCGGTTGGCTGAGTCTTTTCTTGGTTGCTCTGGTCGGTGGCGTGATCCTGAGTTACGTGCAACCATCCAAGACGAATAGGACCTACCTAAAAGAACTGATTGAAAGTGACACTATCGAGAAAACAGCTATTGAGTTTGTAGCAGTAGTAAGAAAGACCGATAACGCACGTACTGCCAATGAAACCGAATGGAAACAGATTGAAAAAGGCCTTTCAGAGTGTATGGTAAGAGAGGCCAATAAGTACGTTGCCTCGAACGATCCATACTTAGAAGCAAAGGCTGACAAAACGACCCCACATATTCTTGCAAAACGTTTTCTTAGAGCCTGTGGAGCAACAGATTAGCTGCAAGGCCCAACAATACCTTCAAGCGGACGCGCACGACAACGGCGTGCGCCGCTTAAGGTAGCGTTAGATGCTAATAATATTGTAGGATCGCAAACATGAAGAGAAGTGGAAGTCTATCCGTATTCCTAATGGTGATGTTGTTTATCGCTTCATGTGCTACGGTATACCAACCTAAGAGGTTTACTGGCGGATATTCAGATGTTCAATTGGATAAAAATACGGTTCAAGTTACTTTTCAAGGGAATGCCTATACCTCAAAGGAAACTGTAAATACATATCTTTTATACCGATGTGCAGAGACAACAATCAAACATGGTTTTGATTATTTCGTTATCATCGACCGTGGGGTAGATGTCAAACATGGAGTCATCACGACTCCTGGCAGTTATGGATATGGCATCTACACTCCTGGTCAAGCAATTCCTTATCAGAAGTATAGCGATACCGCTATAATCAAAATGTTCAAAGGTGAGAAGTCTGACGATATTCCTAATGCATACAACGCCAAAGAACTAATGAATTACCTTGAACCTCATATAAAAAGGTAGGGTAGAGAAAGGCGTCTAAAAAATATTGTTAGATTGGGGAAATTATGGATAAACTGGCTTTCATTCAAGCAAAGAATTTTATCTTCTCAGATATTCAAAGAGAAATTCAACTTGCTTACACTTCAGATTTATCCGAAGGAAAAGAAATAATGAGAAAATTCGGAATTAATCAAGGTGGCGGTAATTTCCTATCTGCTCTGGGGCTATTGTGTTATACAGAATTTATGGGTGGAATTAAAAGAGGTGTTTTTAGATTTGACGAGTCGAAAAATAACTTTAATTCCTTCTTTAAAGACCTTGGAAAAGAATATGAAAACTTTCTAAAGAAACATAACGTTTATAAAATATTTCGTTGCGGTTTAGCCCATGAATATTTTGTCAAAAAAAGTTGTACTATCGCTATGATGAAGAATGGAGAAAGCGTTGGGATTGGTCAAAATAAATCTGGCCAGTATTATTTTGTAGTCGAAAAATATTTTGAAGATTTTAAAAAAGCTTGCAATAAACTGCAGACCCAAATTTATGAGTAACATCTAACAAATCACTCCAGCGGATGGCTTACAGCCACCGCTGACTTTAATCGTTCTCCCGGACGCTTCCCCTTCTTTAACAAAAAACCTTTACCCCTTCAGCAGCTTTTTAAGCCTTTTATATACCATCTTATAAACTTCTTCTTTGTCCCTTTTTCCTATTGCAAAAATCTCTATTACTTCTCAGAGGAGCGGTCATATACTACAGGGAAGATTCAAGGCAATTATAGTAGATAAGGATGATCACCTTGTTACCTTTGCCTCTGTGCCGACTGTGCCGGCCCTGGCAGCGCTTTTGTCATCATATTTGGCATATGACAATCCATATTTTTTTGAAGGATTCTTGTGCATTCTGCTACGCCAATACTTGCGCCGCCGTTAGTTT
>JACRON010000266.1 GCA_016214425.1 Nitrospirota bacterium | reverse complement strand
TTTGATATAGCAAAGGCATCCTCAATATCAATATTATTCCTGGTTGCAGTCTCATTCTTTATTAGAAGGTACGAATTTTCCCGTCTTATATTAGTATACTTCTGGATATCAAGCATTATTATGCTTAGCTTTGCAAGAGGGATATTCAGAGAATTTCTTAGGTTTATGCGTAAAAAAGGTTATAATCTAAGATACGCTTTAATAGTCGGCACCGGTAATCTGGCTGAAGGCATTGTGAAAAAGATAGAGCTTCATCCTGAGCTTGGGATTAAAATAGCGGGCTTCTTAAGGGATAAAAAAGAGGCAACAGTAAATAATAATATACAGCCAAAGATTATAGGAACCCACGAGGATATAAATAAGGTTATCGCTGAAAAAAATATTGACCAGGTTTTTATTGCCCTTCCATTAAAAGAGAATGACAAACTATTTGAGATATTAAAGACATTGGGAGATGAGATGATTGAAATCAGGATAGTTCCTGACTTATATCAGCTTGCTACCTTACACGGAGGCGTTGAGGAGTTTGAAGGCATGTTCCTGATAAACCTTCAGGGCTCGCCGCTTTATGGCTGGAACAGGGTTATAAAAAGGGCGGCTGATATTATATTCTCTTTAATAGCCCTTTTAATAACATTGCCTCTTATGCTGCTTATTGCTGCTGCGGTTAAGCTCACCTCAAGGGGTCCTGTATTTTACAGACAGACAAGGATGGGTTTAGACGGCAAGGTATTTCAGATGCTGAAATTCCGCTCAATGAGAATTGATGCGGAAAAAGAGACAGGCGCTGTCTGGGCAAGAGAGAACGACCATCGGAGGACAAGATTCGGTTCCTTTTTGAGAAGGACGAGCCTTGATGAGCTTCCCCAATTCATAAATGTTTTAAAAGGAGACATGAGCATAGTTGGGCCAAGGCCAGAAAGACCAGTGTTCATAGAAGATTTCAGAAAGAAGATCCCTAGATATATGTTAAGACATAAGATGAAGGCCGGGATTACAGGCTGGGCGCAGGTGAATGGATGGCGAGGAAATACCTCTTTGGAAAAAAGGATAGAATGCGACCTCTTTTATATAAAAAACTGGTCGCTGTTTTTTGATTTAAAGATAATGTGGCTTACTGTATGGAAGGGTCTGATAAATAAAAACGCATATTGAGAGGAGAAGATAATGAATATCTGCGTTGTTGGCACTGGTTATGTTGGCCTTGTTACGGGCACCTGCTTTGCAGAATTTGGCGTAAATGTTGTCTGCGTTGATAAAGACAGAAAAAAGATAGATATGTTAAATAACGGCCATATTCCTATTTACGAGCCTGGGCTTGAGGAGCTGGTTAAAAAGAATGAAAAGGACGGCCGCCTCTCATTTACTTCAGATGTAGATAAGGGCATCAAGGATTCTCTTGTTATTTTTATTGCTGTTGGAACACCGCCAAAGGATGACGGCTCTGCTGACCTTTCCTATGTAGAGGATGTGGCAGGGAGCATAGCAAGGAACCTCAATGGTTATAAGGTGATTGTAACAAAGAGCACAGTACCAGTTGGTACAGGTGAGAGGATAAAGAAAATTATTCTTGAGAAAAACAAGAAGCAGGCAGACTTTGACATAGTCTCAAATCCCGAGTTTTTAAGGGAGGGTTCTGCTATAGAGGATTTTATGAGGCCAAACAGGGTTGTAATCGGCGCGGAGAGCGAAAGGGCTGTGGAGATAATGAAAGAACTGTACAGGCCATTATATTTGGTTGAGACACCTTTTATAGTTACAGATATTGCAAGCTCCGAGATGATAAAATATGCCTCCAATGCCTTTCTTGCAACAAAGATTTCCTTTATTAATGAGATTGCCAATATATGTGAAAGGGTAGGCGCAGATGTCCATGCAGTGGCTAAAGGCATGGGGCTTGACCATAGAATTGGCTCTAAATTCCTGCATCCGGGCCCCGGTTATGGCGGGTCATGCTTTCCAAAAGATACACAGGCAATTGCGCAGATCGCAAAGGATCATAAATATATTTTTGAGATTGTGGAGGCAGTGATAAATGTAAATAAAAAACAGAGAGAGCGGATGTTAGAGAAGATAATTAATATGGTTGGTGAACTTAAAGGCAAGACCATCGGCGTACTTGGCCTTTCCTTTAAACCAAATACTGATGATATGAGGGATGCGCCTTCCGTAGATATTATAAATGGTCTTTTAAAAATGGGCGCCAGGATCAGGGCGTATGATCCTGTTGCAATGGATGAGGCA
This sequence comes from Nitrospirota bacterium, assembly GCA_016214425.1. GTDB lineage: Bacteria > Nitrospirota > CAKKRA01 > 9FT-COMBO-42-15 > 9FT-COMBO-42-15 > 9FT-COMBO-42-15. Next base: position 5,803 of record JACRON010000266.1, on the reverse strand, counting down.
AGGAAGGTGTTTAATAATAATATTGAGTGCTGCAAGGACTCTTATGATGCGGTAAATGGAAGCGACGTCATAGTATTGATTACAGAGTGGAATCAGTTTAGAAATCTGGATATGATAAAGATAAAGAGCCTTTTAAAGTCTCCCATAATAATTGACCTGAGAAATGTCTATGACCCGTTGAAGATGAAGGAATTGGGATATAAATATGCCTGTGTCGGCAGGGGATCGGTTTGGATACGATAAGAAAGATATTGGAAAAGAGGCCGTTAATCAATTTGGCCTCCTTTATGATTCTTATTTTTATCCTCCCTTTTGCACATACCATGACCTTAAGGCTTGTTGCAATTTTTATCCCTGTATTCTTCTATCTATTGGATATAATTATTAATAGAAAGATAGCCTTTAAAAAGACACCGTTGGATTTTCCTATTTTATTTTTATTGGTATGGGGACTGCTTTCAACAATATTCTCTGTAGATGTCAGATATAGTTTTAAAGAATACAGAAGCGATATGTTGATTGGCTTTCTCCTTCTCTATTCTTCAATCAATAATATTGAAAAGAAGAAGGTGGAGAGGATAATTGATGCGTTAATGGTTGGGGCAATAATAGTAAGTTTATACGGGGTTCTGGAATATTTTGGAATTGCAGGCCAGATGAAGATGAAAGGAAGAGCCGATTCTTTTACGCCTGACCCTCAATATTTTAGTGCATACATTATTTTGGTGTTGCCGGTTATTCTTTATAGACTTCGTATGGCTGTCGGGAGCATAAAGTATCTATATTTACTGACAGCTTCTTTATTATTAGTTTCTCTGGGACTTTCTTTTACTAAGGGAGCATGGATTGTCGCTTTTATTGAGCTGCTTATTTGGGGGATTTTTATTGACAGAAAGATTTTGGTTGTATTATCTGCTGTAGTAATATTAGGGATAGCCGGACTGAGTTTAACATCAGGGCATCGCCTTTCTGAAAAGGGTTTGATAGAACAGTACAGGGATAGCGATTCTGTGAGGATAAGATTGTGGAAGTTTGGTATAATACATTTAAAGGATTCGCCTGTCTTTGGCATTGGCTATGGCAGAAAGAACTTTGCAGCCGTATACCCTGAATTTTTTAAGAAAGACATACAGCATTTTCATACGCACAATACATTTATCAATATTGGCCTTGAGCTTGGGATACCAGGTCTCATTGCATTAGTCTGGCTCTTTTGGGCAACAATAAAGTCTTTATGGAAGGATTGGAAGGATAAATTGAATGAGAATAGGATATTATCTTTTGCTATTTTTGTTTCTGTTGTTGGATTCTTAATCCGTATACAATTTGACCATCTTTTGGTGGATGAGATGGCGTTGATGCTGTGGTTATTGGTAGGAATGGGTTTTGCAATCTCTAAGAGAAAGGAAGCAGTGAATATATGAGGATATTAATTACAGGCGGCGCAGGTTTTATTGGTTCGCATCTTTGTGACAGGCTTTTATCAGAAGGCCATGAGGTTATCTGCATGGATAATCTTATAACAGGCGATACGGCAAATATAGACCATATAAGGGATAAGAGATTCTCCTTTATACAGTATGATGTAACAAACTATATTTATGTAGATGGCAAAATAGATGCCATACTCCATTTTGCAAGCCCTGCAAGTCCGATTGATTATCTTGAGCTTCCCATACAGACCTTGAAGGTCGGCTCCATCGGCACGCACAAGGCTCTCGGCTTAGCAAAAAAAACAGGCGCAAGATTTCTCCTTGCCTCAACATCAGAGGTTTACGGCGACCCCCTTATACACCCGCAAAAGGAGGACTACTGGGGAAATGTCAACCCAATCGGCCCAAGGGGTGTATATGATGAGGCAAAGAGATTTGCTGAGGCGCTAACAATGGCGTATCACAGATACCATAAACTGGATACGAGAATTATAAGGATATTTAATACATACGGCCCGAGGATGCGCATAAGAGACGGCCGCGCTATCCCTACATTTATAAGTCAGGCGTTAAAGAATGAGGATGTTACTGTCTTTGGCGACGGCTCTCAGACAAGGAGCTTCTGCTATATCTCAGATATGGTAGACGGCATCTACAGGCTTTTGATGTCAGATATTACAACGCCTGTTAATCTTGGCAATCCCCATGAGATGACCCTTACCTCAATGGCTGAGAAGATAGTAAAGATGACAGGCAGTAAAAGCAAAATAGTATTCAAACCTCTGCCAGAGGACGATCCAAAGGTCCGCCAGCCAGATATTTCTAAGGCGAAGGTAGAATTAGGCTGGGAGCCAAAGGTTGGGCTTGAAAATGGATTAAAGGAGACAATAAGATATTTTGAGAAGAAATTACATGAAAAGGGAGGTTCACAGTGAAGATACTTATTACTGGCGGTGCAGGTTTTATTGGTTCACACATTGTTGACAGGTATATTGAAGAGGGGCATGAGGTTGTGGTTGTAGACAGCCTTGTTACAGGGAAAAAGAAAAATATAAATAAGAAGGCAAGGTTTTATAAGGCTGATATCTGTTCCTCAAAGCTTGAAAAGATATTCAGAAAGGAGAAGCCTGAATTAGTAAATCATCACGCAGCCCAGATAGATGTAAGGAAATCTGTCTCTGACCCGGTTTATGACGCTGAGGTGAATATCCTCGGCATGATAAATCTCCTTGAGCGCTGTGTAAAACATGGTGTAAGAAGGGTTCTCTTTGCATCATCAGGCGGCGCAATCTACGGCGAGCAGGAGAGCTTTCCTGCATCTGAAGACCATCCATTAAAGCCTCTAAGCCCTTATGGCATCGGCAAACTAACAGGCGAGAAATATCTATATTATTATAAGATAAATTACGGCTTGGATTATGTAAACTTAAGATATGCAAATGTATACGGTCCGAGGCAGGACCCCTTTGGAGAGGCAGGGGTTGTGGCTATCTTTACAAACAAGATGTTGAAAGGCGAGCAGCCAATTATAAATGGCAACGGCAATCAGACGAGAGACTATGTGTTTGTAGAGGATGTTGTAGAGGCAAATATGGCTGTTATGCAGAAGGGTGTTTCAGAGGCATATAATGTCGGTACAGGCAGAGAGATCTCAGTTAATGAGCTGTTCAGGCATCTTATGGAGATAACAAAGGCAGATATCAAGGAGGTGCATGGCCCTGGGAAAAAGGGGGAGCAATTGCGAAGTGTGCTTGATTATGGTAAAATTAGCAAAGAGTGTGAGTGGGAGCCGAGAGTCTCCATACAGGAAGGTCTAAAAAAGACAGTGGAGTATTTTAAAAATAATATGTAATTACTTGTAGGGGCGAATCTTGTATTCGCCCCAGCCCCAGTGAGGGCGATCACAAGGATCGCCCCTACAGATGTAATTTGGAGTCTTATATGGCTGTACCTTTACAAAAAAAGAAGATGCTCGGGGAGATGCTGATTGCAGAGGGCATTATTACACGAGGCCAGCTTGAGCGGGCGCTTGCTGAGCAGAAGATACACGGCGGCAGGTTAGGGGTAATACTCCGCAATCTTGGTTATGTCTCAGAAGATTCTATTATAAAGGTTCTTGGCAAACAGATGGGTATTTCCCACATGTCTCTGGATAATGTTATTGTTGAGCCTACTATTGTAAGGATGATTCCAGAGACAGTTGCAAGACGCTATCAGGCAATTCCATTATACAAGAAGGGAAATGTCATTACTGTTGCTATGGTAGACCCTTTAAATGTCTTTGCCATTGATGATATAAGGCGCATTACAGGCAGCGATATCCAGACAGTTGTCAGCACTGAAAGGGATATACTAAAGGCAATAGACCGCTTCTATTCTGTTACCTCTACCATGCAGGAGGCTATAAAGGATTTTGCTTCTCAGGCTGCTGTAGAAGAAGGCATTGAGGAGCGGCCTATTGCACTTGAAATAAAGACCGATGACGCGCCTGTAATAAAGCTTGTGAATATGATGATTACACAGGCGGTACGCGATGGCGCAAGCGACATCCATGTTGAGCCTGATGAAAAGGCGACAAGGATTAGATACAGGGTAGATGGCATTCTGCATGAGGTGATGACCCCGCCAAAACACCTTCAGGCAGGCATCAGCTCAAGGATAAAGATATTGGCAAATTTAGATATTTCTGAAAAGAGGGCGCCTCAGGATGGAAGGTTTAACATGAATGTCGGCGAGAAAAGCATGGATATCAGGGTTTCAACGCTTCCTACTATCTTTGGCGAAAAGATTGTAATGAGGCTTCTTAATAAAGGCACTATCCTGCCGGGTCTGGAGGACTTAGGATTCTCAGCCACTGGCCTGAATAAATTCAAAAAGATGATTACAAAACCTTATGGTTTTATCCTTGTCAGCGGCCCAACAGGAAGCGGCAAGACAACTACCCTTTATTCTGCGTTAAATACCATAAATTCAATGGAGAAGAACATAATAACAATAGAAGACCCTGTTGAGTATCAGCTTAATATTGTAAATCAGGTTCAGATAAATCCAAAGGCAGGGGTAACATTTGCAACTGGTCTTCGGTCTATCTTAAGGCAGGACCCTGATATAGTTATGGTCGGCGAGGTCAGAGACAAGGAGACAGCAGTGATTGCAGTTCAGGCTGCTTTGACAGGCCATCTTGTGTTCTCTACCTTGCATACAAATGACGCGCCTGGCGCTGTTGCAAGGCTTATTGATATGGGGATTGAACCCTTTCTTATTGCCTCATCCCTGATGATAGTTGTGGGCCAGCGCCTTGTCAGAAAGGTCTGCCAGAAATGCAAAAGGGTATATAAACCAACAGAGGAGCTTATTAAAGAACTTGGAATTCCTGATTCAAAGGATATTACCTTTGTTGAAGGCGCAGGCTGCCAGGATTGCAGGGGCACAGGTTATTCAGGAAGGATAGCCCTCTTTGAGGTCTTAGTAATTGATGAGGATATAAGAAACCTTATTGTTGCTAAGGCGTCTTCTACAACAATCCGCACTGCAGCGTTTAAAACAGGCTTTACAGGTTTAAGAGAAGAGGGCTTAGACAAGGCAATAAAAGGCATTACCACCCTTGAAGAGGTCTTAAGGGTTACACAGGAGATTGTTGAGTAGGGGCGAATCTTGTATTCGCCCCAAATCTTGTATTTACTCCAGCCCCGGTGAGGGCGATCACAAGGATCGCCCCTACATTTTTTTCTTTTTCAGCCGCTTTGACATATCTTCCACCCTTTGATATACTTTAAATATTATGCCATCTTTTCGCTATAAGGCAAGGGATAAATTTGGCGCACTCATTGAAGGCACTGTTGAGACAGCGACCGTAGAGGGCGTTGCTGCCCAATTAGACGGCCTTGGGTATATCCCTGTCTCTATAAAAGAAGAGAAACAAGGGATTTTCTCGCCTGACTTTTTTGTCAAGTTTACGAGAATCACTGCGCAGGATCTGATTGTCTTTAGCAGACAGCTTGCCACATTAATCAGTGCAGGTCTCCCTTTCATTTCCAGCTTTGACACCTTAATTGAGCAGACAGAAAATCCCAGATTTAAAATGGTTATAGCAAAGGTAAAGCAGGATGTAGAGGGCGGAAGCACCATTGCTGATGCCCTTGCCAAACACCCAAAGGTATTCAGCAACTTATATGTAAATATGATAAGGGCTGGCGAGGCAGGCGGTGTCTTAGACGAGATATTGGAGCGTCTTGCATCTTTAGCAGAGCATGAGGCTGAAACCCGTGCAAGGGTAAAGGCAGCGACAAGATACCCCATAATTGTTATTGCAGCAACAGTTATTGCCTTTGTTGTGCTTTTGACCTTTGTTGTGCCGCGATTTGTAGAAA